>JBGQLF010000242.1:0-9773 GCA_041499985.1 Gemmataceae bacterium | reverse complement strand
ATGAAACCTGGGTCCCTGCTCATCAACACGGCCCGTGGTGCCATTGTGGAGACGAGAGCACTCGTGGCCGCGCTTCAATCCGGTCACCTGGGCGGGGCCGGCATTGATGTGTTCGATTTGGAGCCGATCCCGCCAGGTCATCCGCTGCTCGCCTGTGAACAGGTCGTGCTGTCGCCGCACAACGCCGATCAAACGCCCGAAGGCATGGAAATCCTCAATGCGAACGTGGTGGACAATGTGATCGCCTTTCTCGAAGGCCGGCCGCGGAATTGCGTGGTGTGAACCGAGGAGAGAGTTTTCCTAGAGCCACCAGCGCAACGACCAGGCAAGCCGATCGAGGACCCGATAGCCCCATCTCTGCTGCGCGCACTCATGCTGGGTGATGCGCCGGCTATGCGCGATCTCGTAGCGGACGATTTCAGTGAGAACCCGGGCCAGGTTCTTGGAATGAATGACGGCGAAAAACTCCAGGTTGATCCAAAAACTCCGCGCATCGAAGTTACAGGAACCCAGAACGCTCCACTCATCATCGACGACCATCACCTTGCTGTGCAGCATGTTGACCTGCCGCTCATAAATGTGGAATCGGCGCCGCAGCAGTTTGCGGTACAGGTAACGCGTGGCGTACTGGACCACCGGGACATCGCTCTGTCCCGGGACGACCACGCGGATGAACACGCCGCGCCGGTGGGCGCGCAGCAGTTCCGTTAGCACTCGACCGACCGGCAGGAAGTAGGCCATCGACAGCGTCAGGCTGCGTTGAGCGGTCTGAATCAGGCGGGTAAAGACCCGCGACGCGCGAGTATGCTTGATCCCAGGGCCGCTGTCGAAGAACTGGATACTTTCTTCCCCCTTGGCCAGCAGACCGCGACGGTAGGCGCGCGGCCGAGGCTCGATTTCTTGTCCGTGCGCCCGCCGCCAGGAGCGCTCGAAGCTTTCGGCGACCTCGGCTTGCTGCGGCCCCGTCAAGCGCACATGGACATCGCGCCAACCAGAAGACGACGGCAGCGCTTCCGCCTGCTCGACCACGGCGGCATGCGACGGGTCCACGAGATTCATACCGCCGAAGTAGGCCACGCGGTCATCGAGGACCATCAGTTTGCGGTGATCGCGCCGGTTGAGTGTGCGGAACACGGTGAAACGGCGCAGAGCCTCGCCGATGGAATGAAAGGCGTGGACCTGCACGCCGGCCTGTTCCAGGTCGCGGAAGAAGGCGCTCGGCGTTGTTTGGCTGCCGATGGCGTCATAGAGAACGCGCACGTCCACCCCGGCGCGGGCCCGCTCCTTGAGGGCCTCGGCAATGGTGATGCCGGCGCTATCATTGAGGAAGATGTAGCTTTCCACCCAGACCCGCTTCTGGGCGCTGTGGATATCCCGCATCATCGCGGCAATCAGCGGCGGGGATTCCACGAACAGGACCAGTTCATGGCCGGCCACCTCGACGTGGGGCGACACGGCCAAGTTGACCGCGGGTGGTCTCAAGCGTCCTCGTTGTTCAACTTCAGTATCCATACCTCCATCTTACGCTACCGGAACGTCGGGGTCAGTTCCGCTTGCAGAGACCTCACATCCTCCGAAAGGTTTTCGCTCCCTCGGCTCGAAATAGCTGCCCTCGTCCTTATCAGAAGTCGTATAATCGGTGCCAGAGCAACTGGAAACTCTGCACTGGAAAGAGTCACTCATGACCACTCTGGCTACGCCGCGCCGGCATCTGCTCCTACCCTGGGCCGTTCAGGAACGCGAGGATCCTGTCCTGGAATTCGACCGGGCGGAAGGCGTCTATTTCTACGATCGGCAGGGACGCTGCTATCTGGATCTCCTCTCGCAATTGTTTCACTGCAACCTCGGCCATGGCAATCGCCGCGTGATCGAGGCGATCCAGCGCCAAGCGGAACGCGCCTGTTGCGTCTCGCCCCAGGTCGTTACCGAAGAGCGGGTCGCCCTGGCCGCTGAGCTAACCCGCCGTACACCCGGGGATCTGAACAAGTGCTTCTTCGTCAACAGCGGCAGCGAGGCCGACGACCAGGCGTTTATCCTGGCGAGAATGATCACCGGCCGACCGAAGATCTTCGCCAAGTATCGCTCCTATCATGGGACCACTCTCGGCGGTTTGGGCGTCGGTGGCGACCCACGCCGGGCGGCGATTGAACCAGGACCGGCCGGGACGGTTCGTTTCTTTGATCCCTACTGCTACCGCTGCGATTTTGGACTGCAATATCCGAGCTGCCGGGTGCACTGCGTGGACGCCTTGGAACGCCAACTCCAGCTGGAGAACCCGGCCACGGTTGCCGCGATCGTGCTCGAGCCGGTGACGGGGGCGGCCGGGGGTTTTCCGATGCCGGAGGGCTATCTGGCGCGCGTGCGGCAGCTGTGTGACCAGTATGGCATTCTGCTGATCGCCGACGAAGTCATCACCGGTTTCGGGCGTACTGGCGCCTGGTTTGCCGTGGACCACGACAAGGTGGTGCCGGACTTGCTGGTGTTGGCCAAGGGACTGACGTCGGGCTATGTGCCGATGGGGGCGGTCGTGGTGCGGGACCGGATCGCGCAGCATTTCGAGAGCCGGATGCTGCCTCTGGGAAGCACGTATGCCGCCCATCCGCTGGCTTGTGCCGCGGCACTGGCCTGTCTCGAAGAATATGAAGCGCAGAAGCTGATTCCCCATGCCAGGCAAATGGGGGAGCTGCTGATGGGACGGCTGCGGGAGCTGGCGACGAAGCATCCCTCGGTCGGTGATGTCCGCGGCAAGGGCTTGTTGCTCTGTCTGGAGCTGGTGCGCGACCGGGGGACGAAGGCTCCGCTGGTGCCGCCGAACACCGACTCGCCGTTGCCGTTGCAAATCCGGCGGCGGGCCTGGGAAGAGGGGATCCACTTACTGGCGCGGGGTAGCCTGCTCATGCTGGCGCCGCCGTTGATCGTGCAGCCTGAGCACGTCGAGGAGGCGGTGCGGAAGCTGGATCGGCTGCTGACATGGGGGGAACAGAGTGGGGCGTTTCAACAAGTCACCGCGTAAGCTGCCCGTTGGGAAAAGTAGCACCGTTAGCACGTACCTTGTTACAATGCCGAGCAGGGTCGAACTTACCGAACAGCAGCCATCGGCCCTTGATGCCAGCCCCGAGCCGCCTCGGCTGCATCAGACCAGAGGAGACTTGCCATGAGCGTCACGTACAGTGAGAACGCCAAGCAGTGGCCGGAAGGGTATTCTCTGTTGCGGCAGGTGACGGAACGGCTGCAAGGAATCCTCGGCCCATCTGCCGAGTCGGTGTCAGTGCAGTGGGATCGGGCGCCAGACGCCACGGGTCGTCTGCGCTACACGCTGAAACTCACCGATGAGACTGGCGAGGTGGTAACGGATGCTTTCGCTCCCGACGAACTGAAGCGGACGAATCACATGCGCTCCCGTCTCCTGGATCTCTGGGGGAACCTCCTCCAGTTGCGCTCGGACCGTCAAGTCCGGAAACTCCAGCAGCTCGTCACGGATGGAGAATGACGGTGGCGAAGCCAACTCACGACGAGCCTGGTTCCAACCAGGATGGCACGGAGCCGTAGGTCAGGATTCCGATCCTGACGTTGGGCGCTGTCAGGATCGGAATCCTGACCCACGGCCCGACATCCGAATCAGCCTCCTTTTGAACCATGCCATTGTTTGGGCAGAGACCGCGTCAGGAGGGGTTACGCCTTTTTTGTCAACTGCTTGGCAAGAAGGCGAGCCAATTGCCTCTCCGTCTTTGTCATCGTTTGTTGGTCTCCTGCAAATTCGAAGAGCAGGCGCTCCCGCTCGATCGTGATACCCAAACCGGGCGGCCCCGCGGGCAGCCCAAGCAACGTCCGCAGCTCTTCCTGGCTCAGTTCGTAGAATCGTCCCTGAATGCGCAGCTGTACCCGCTGGCCTTGGTCAGTTATCAAAGCAGATGGTGCAAGACGGGCCATGATGAATTACCCCCTTGGGCGTCCGTTCAAATCAGACGGCCCTCATACTGAATGATCCAGATCTCTTCCTGATCGAACTCCGTCTTGAGTCGTTGTTTTTCTGCCTGCCAGAAACTCAGGTCACTTCGTGAATGGCCTATCTCATAGACCCAATGCTCGTCCGTGAGGAGTTTACCCGATTGACTCAACCACGCCCCTTCCGCCTGCCCCTTCCGAGTCCATCCACTGTACTTGCGGATCATCCGTGTGTGAAACGCCGCATATTGACTTCGACTGTAGCGCCGCCCCAGGTTATCGCGCTTGGGAAGCAGGATTTGTGTGATGAACGACATCCGCCATCTCCAGGGCTTCACCAGGTTGGGTTACTCTAGCAGTGCAGAAGAGCGCGAGTCAAGGGGTTGCAGCATCTCCGGGCGCCGACGTAGGCACGTCACCGCATGAGAAGCGCCAGGTCACCACCAATCCGGGACATTCGGCAGATCGGGCCCGTCCGAATCGTGGCGCTCTGGTCGTTCCGCTTTGCGCTGCCGGTACAGATTATCGTTGGAGCTCGAGAAATCGCGTGCCGGCCATGCAATTACATTGATTGCCGGCACGAGCCGCGCATACTCTTTCAAGAAGAAATGTGGCCGTGGATTTGCGGCCGTTCGGAACAGGCAACGAGGCACGCCCACGGATCGGGATCCCCTTCCAGCGCCGTTCGGTTCGACCCGGGATCAGAGCGCTGCTGGGGCCGTCTCGCCTGCCCAAGGAAGAGAGGAGCGATTCCGATGTATTTCCGCCATCTTGGTGCTGTTTGCGCCCTGACAGCGGTCCTGGTCTCAACCGGAGGCTGCTGTTGGCGACGTTGCTGTCGCCCCGACTCCTGCGCCCGTCCGTGCTATAGCCCGGGGTGCTGTGACACGACGTCTTTCTATCCGTCTCCCCCGGCCCCAAGCACCAACTTCGGCAATTCGGCGAGTCTCTATGCTCCGACCGCCAGTGCGGGCACGGTGCATTGATCGGCAAGTGGCGATCACTGTGTTTAGCCGATCGCTCCGGGCAAGCGCGGGGAGCGCGCTCGCCCGGAGCTAGCGGCTAAACGAAACCGATGGAGAACCCGCGTTAGCCTTTCAAGGACCGGTCATAGCGTTCCGCCGCGGTGCTCCAGTTGACGACGTTCCACCACGCCTTGACGTACTCAGGCCGGCGGTTCTGGTATTTCAAATAGTAGGCGTGCTCCCACACATCGATGCCGATGATCGACACCTTGCCCTGCATCAGGGGCTGGTCCTGATTCTGCGAGCTGGTGACTTCCAGTTTGCCCTTGGTGGAGACCAGCCAGCCCCAGCCGCTGCCGAAGCGCGTGATGGCTGCCTGGCTGAGTTGCTGTTGGAACTTGTCAAAGCTGCCAAACGCTTCGTCAATCGCCTTGGCCAGGGCGCCGCTCGGCTGGCCACCGCCCTTGGGACCCATGATGTTCCAAAACATCGTGTGGTTGTAGTGGCCGCCGCCGTTGTTGATCACCGCCTGACGGATCTCCTTGGGGACGCTGTCGATTTCGCGTAGTAACTGGCCGATCGGCTTCTTCAAGAGATCGGGCTGGCCACCCAACGCCTTGTTGAGATTGTCGACGTAGGCCTTGTGATGCAGGTCATGGTGGATTTGCATGGTCTTGGCATCAATGTGCGGTTCCAGGGCATCAATCCCGTAGGGGAGCGGCGGCAGCGTGAAACCCGTGGGGGTCTGGGCCTCGGCGGCCCGCGCCGTCAACGGGGACAAGGCCCAGGCCGCAGCACCGGCACCGGCCGCGTGCAGGAGTTGGCGACGAGTCAGGGTTTGCATGGTCATCTCCTTGTGTAGGTCACCTAGCAGGCCCCCCAAGCCGAACTCGGCTAGCCCCAGGGGCGTGTGGTTGGACCTATTGCTAGCCGAGCAAGATACCACTGTTTCAGGCGTTGTCCACTATCGACTGCGGAAAAAACGTGGACCGCTCGAAAGACCCAGTCTTCCGATTTTGTCAAATCTTTGCATTTTGCAAAAGAAAACAGTTGCGAACTATTTCCACTCGACTTAGAATCATCCTGCTAACTATCCCTCTGCGATCTTCAGGTGGCTCGTCGCCCCCTTGCACCAGGAGCGCGCCCGGCAATCCCTGGCCTGATCCGTCCAGGGCCCAGGCACTTCGATCATGAGGATCCATCGCAGCGAGCGAAGGTCCGTCTGGTACCTCTGTGGTTGTTCAACCTTGACGGTAGGAGGGTGTGATGCCTGGCCGCCTGTTCTTCTATTGTAGCGCAACGGCGGGAATTCTTTGCTCCTTGGCGTTCTCCGGAAGCGCTGTCGCCGACCCGATCCTGTTTCAAGCCGCCGGCCCCAATGCGTCCACCATCCAATCTGGTGTGGACGCGTATCGGAATCAGCTCGGGACTCTCAACCCGAACGTCGCGGGCTCTCTCCTCACAGGGCGGCGCGAGATCAACTGGGATGGCGTGCCCGACGCCTTTTCCGCTCCCAATAATTTCCCAGGGAATTTCTTCAACGTGAATTCCCCCCGCGGTGTGGTCTTCACGACTCCGGGTATCGGCTTTCAAGTGAGCGGTGCGGCCCCTGCCCCCACGGTATTCACCAACATCAACCCGACCTATGGGAGCCTCTTTGCTCCGTTCAGCCCGCCGAAGCTGTTCACGCCTCTGGGCAGCACCCTTACGAACGTGAACTTCTTCATCCCCGGCCAAACCCTGGCGGCCACGGTGAGTGGCTTCGGCGCCGTCTTCTCGGACGTCCATCGCAGCGACAGTTCCTCGATCGCGTTCTTCGATGCCAATGGCAACTCCCTGGGCACGTTTGCGGTACCCGCCAGTGGCGTCAACCAGGGCCTCTCGTTCTTGGGCGTGTTTTTCAATGCGGGCGAGCGCGTCGGCAGCGTGAGCATCACGAGCGGCAATACGCCTCTGGGGCCCAATCAAGCGGGCACGGTCGATTTGGTGGTCCTGGACGATTTTATTTTCGCCGAACCGCGGATCATACCCGAACCCAGCAGCCTGACCTTACTGGCCGTCGGCCTGGTCGGCCTGATAGTAGTGCGGCGTTGGCCCAAGGCTCACTGCGGATTGCAGATCTAATTGCGGATTGTCGATTGCCTTGTTTGCAATCCGCAATTCGCGAGCCAGAACTCCACTGCATACGCATGGTGACACGCTCCTTGAAGGGGCCTGTTGCCATGCGTATGTTTTTTGTGTGCCGAGCTCTGCCTGTTTGTCAAAATGGATAGTGTTGAGGAAAGCTCGACTTCTCGGGCTCCGTCTCGACCTAGGGTAAGAAAAGGAGAGCGTTCATGGTACGCGGCGTCAGAAGGATTGCTGGACCGATCTTGGTGGTGATGTTGGTCTTGGTTCCGCAGGGGGTACGGGCGGCCGATGAGAAAGCGGAGGTCCGGGAAGCCTTCACCACCTTCCAGGCGGCGCTCAAGGCGCAAGACGCCGGCAAGCTCTGGAAGCTGCTGGACACCGACAGCCGGACCGCCGCCGAGCGAGCGGCCAAGGCTGTCAAGGCGGCCCATGCCAAAGCCACTCCCGAAGGCAAAGCCAAGCTGGAAAAAGCCCTGGGCTTGTCCGGCGCCGAGCTAGGCGCGCTGACCGGCGAGGGGTTCCTCAAGACCAAGCGCTTTCAGGCCAAGTATGGCGAGGTGCCCGACAGCAAGATTAACACGATCGACGTCCAGGGCGACAGCGCCACGGTGAACTACACCGAAGCCGACGGCGACAAGGAGAAATTGCGGCTCAATCGCCAGCAGGGCGAGTGGAAGGTGTCGGCGCCGATGCCGCCGGTCGCACAGTAAGAAGGGATCAGGGATCAGGGATCAGGCACTCCGTCCTGATCCCTGATCCCTGATCCCTGTCGGATGGGAATGCTTCATGACTCTGCGCCTGTTCGCGGACCTGATCAAATGGCCGGTTGCGCTGGCTCTGCTCGGCGGCGCGCTGACTGTGGCCTACCTGGTCCACAGCGCGAAGCAGAAGGAGCGTGAGCAAGAAGCCCTGACAGCTCCCAAGCTCGCCGACAACCCCGGCGAGCTTACGCTGAAGTCCGATCTCGCCGAGTCGCTGCTTCTGGAGGTCGAGCCGGCCAAGGCCGAAGAGGGCTGGCACGAACCCGTGACGGTGTATGGCCGAGTGGTGCCCAATCCGCTCGCCACCAGCGAGATCCGCGCTACCTTTGCCGGCACCTTACGGCAAGGGGACACCGCCTGGCCAGCGCCGGGGACGTGGGTCCGGACAGGGCAGGTGATCGGCCGGCTCGATATCCGTCTCGGGCCACAAGAACGGCTCGATTTGCAAGCCAGGCTGAGCGAGGCCCAGCTGCGGCAACAAGGCGCCGAGAAGGTCCTGCACATCCAGCGCGAGCGCGTGGACCGCCTGAAACCGTCGTCCGGCTCGGAGGTGATTGCCCAAGGCGAACTCGATGAAGCGCTGGTCAAGGTGGAGGAGACCAAGACCCAGCTGGCAACTTCGAGGGAAGCCGTGCGGTTGTGGGAGGAAGCGCTGACCGAGATCGACCGGCAAGGCGGCCGGCCGCATCCGACGTGGAGCCACCCCCTGGTCGCGCCAGCCGAAGGCGAAGTAGCGGAGCTGGCGAGTCGGCCGGGGATGGCCATGGAAGCAGGAGGCCTGGTACTTCGGCTGGTGGATTTTCGCCGGCCGCTGGTGCGCCTGGATCTCCCGCCGGAAGCATTGCAGAACGGTCCTCCCACGACGGTAGACTTGCTGGCCATCGTGACGCCGCCGCCGGCTTTGCGCGGCGCGCGCAACCAGCCACGTCCCGAGAGTCCACCCCGGCTCAGCCGGGCCAGCTTGCAGGGAATCGCTCCTCAAGTGGATCCCGCTTCTCAGTTTGCCGGCTACTTCTACGAGATCCCAACGGCACCAGGCTCCCCGGGCGATGGCGTGGCTTGGCGACCAGGACTGGCGGTCAAGGCGGAGTTGCCGTTGCAACCGCCGCCGTCCGTGCCGGCTCTGGACGCGGTCTCGGTGCCGGCGACCGCCCTCTTGTACCATCAGGGAAGGGCTCTGGTCTATGTGCTCCGCTCGCGCGACAAGAAGACCATGCGCTTTGCCCGCCGCGAAGTCCAGGTTCTGGGCCGCAAGGGCGACCGCTGGGTATTGGCCGCCAATGAAGCCCTTGCCGCCGAGGATCAAGTTGTCGTGAGCGGCGCCCAGGTCCTCCTCTCCCAGGAGTTCATTGGCGCGCTGGATAATGACTGATCTCATCGAGTCAGTAGTCAGTAGCCAGTAGCAGAAGACAGTCAACGACCTGCTACTGACTACTGACTACTGACTACTGGCTACTGACTACTTATGCTCCAAGCCATCGTTGCCTGGTCCGTCCGCAATCGGGGAGTCGTCGTCATCCTGGCGGTGGTGCTCCTGGGTGCTGGCATGTATGCCGCCGCTCACGCCAAACTGGATGTGTTCCCCGAATTTGCGCCGCCGCAAGTCGTCATTCAAACCGAAGCGCCGGGCCTGTCACCTCCTGAGGTCGAGCAGCTTGTCACCTTGTCGATCGAGCAAGCCGTCAATGGCATCCCGCGCCTGGATGTTCTGCGCTCGCAGTCGATCCAGGGCTTGTCGGTCATCACGGTGGTCTTCCAGGACGGCACGGATATCTACCGGGCCCGGCAGCAGGTGAGCGAACGGCTCGCCGAGCTCGCGGGCCAGTTTCCGGCCGGCGTCAAAGCGCCGCGGATGGCACCGCTGACATCGACCACCGGCCGGCTCGTGATGATCGGCTTCACGTCCGAGAAGCTCTCGCTGCTGGATCTGCGCGATCGCGCCCAGTGGCTAGTTCGGCCGCGGCTCTTGGCT
>JBGQLF010000241.1:0-9785 GCA_041499985.1 Gemmataceae bacterium | reverse complement strand
CGTCGCCGGTCACCACGGGCTCGGCAAGCCAGGAGAAGAACGCCTGCTCGTCCCGCATGGTGAAGTAGAAGAGGCAGACGGGGTGCGTGAACTTCCCCATCCGCCAGAATTGACTCACCGTAGGGCCCAGCACCCTGTTGGCGTGGTCGGCGGTGACCGGGGCGACGGTTGCCCGAAGAAGGACGCTGAGCATCAGCCGCATCGGCTTGTCCTCACGTTCAATGTAGACGTGCAAATCCAGCCCCGTCCTCTGCCCCTGCTTCGTCTCGGTGACGGTCAGGTCGCCCCGGCGGGTCAGGAGGACCGTCGCCAAGGCTCTTGCCCGCTCAGCCAGGAACTGCTCCTTGAAATCGTCCGTCACGGTGGCACCTCAATTCGTAAAGGAGGACACCTTCCGCGTCATCTCCTGGCTTTGCCAGAACGCCCGTACCTCGTCCCACAGCCATCGGTTACGCCCATCAGGGTTACCAGCCCCACCCACTTTCGGTTTCGACACAGCTACTCCTAGCCATCCTACCGATGGGCGGGGATTTCATAAATGCTTCTGCCATTCTCTCCAACGGCTTTCCTGACAATCCACGCGATCGAACCAAAGAAGTCGTCTTTTTGATCAAGAGTTTTATAGAGTACCAGAACCGTACGTTGCCTCAAGAAGATGCATGCCGGGTTCGGCAGCCGCGAACGCTTCTGGCCTCAACCCGGTAGCGGCCGCGCCCACCCCATGCCGTGCTTCACGGAGAGTCTCCATGCCTACCGGTCCTTTCTCTGGCCTGCTGGTCATCGACCTGACCCGCGTACTGGCCGGTCCGTTTTGCACTATGCTGCTGGCCGAGCTCGGTGCCCGCGTCATCAAGGTCGAAAACCCCGACGGTGGTGATGATTCGCGTGCGTTCGATCCATTCGTGGACGGCAAGTCGGCCTACTTCGCCTCGCTCAACCGCGGCAAGGAAAGCATCGCCCTCAACCTGAAAGAGGCGGACGATCGCGACCTGTTCCTGGCTCTGGTGCGCCGCGGCGACGTGCTGGTGGAGAACTTTCGTCCCGGCACGCTCGAGCGCCTGGGGCTGGGATATGAGCAGCTGCGGGAGCTAAACCCCCGGCTGATCTACGCAGCGGTGTCCGGCTTTGGTCATACCGGACCGTGGAGCCACAAGCCGGCGTATGACATGATCGTGCAGGCGCTGGGCGGCTTGATGAGCGTGACCGGCTATGCTGGCGGACCGCCGACCAAGGCCGGTACCTCCATCGGCGACCTCACTGGTGGGCTCTTCACGCTGTCCGGCATTGCCAGTGCCCTGTTCTATCGCGAAAAAACCAGCGCGGGCATGAAGGTGGACGTGAGCATGCTCGATGGACAGATCGCCATCCTGGAAAGTGCCGTCATGCGCTATGTGACCACGGGCCAGACGCCGGAACCGCTGGGCAATCGGCATCCATCGATCACGCCGTTTGAGCCGTACGCCACGGCCGATCGCCCGCTCATCATCGCCGCCGGCAACGATGCTCTGTTCCTCCGCCTCTGCACGGCCCTGGGACAACCCGCCCTGGTCGCCGATCCGCGTTTCCGCAGCAACCGCGACCGGAACCGTCATGCCGAGGCGCTCAAAGTTGTCCTGGAAGCGGTGTTGCAAACGGCGCCGGCGATGCACTGGATGGCGCTCCTGGAGTCAGCGGGAGTGCCATGCAGTCTGATCCACACAGTGGCCGACGCGGTGGAGCATCCGCAGGTGCAGGCCCGCAACATGATCGTCCACGCCGACGGCCTGCGCATGGCGGGGAATCCGATTAAGCTGAGTGCCTTTCCAGACACACCCACGCGCCAGCCCGCTCCGGAACTCGACGCCGATGGGGAACGCATTCGACGGGAATTTACTGCGTCTTAGCCTTCGTTTAACGCTTCCTGTCGCGGGCCGGAAAGCCGGTGCCGTCGGAGCGAAAGCGACGTGCTCCCTGGGCGGGAAAACACGCCGACCCCGGCGGCAGCTTTCACCCTTGCCTTCGCGAAGTGGCACTAACAGAATGAATGAGGAAGACAGGAAAGTAGGAAAAAGAACAACCCCGTACGATTCCTGGCTTCCTGCTTTCCTTATTGGTTTAGTTCCTCTAAGAAGATCGCGTAAGCACACATGCAGGGAATCCGCAACTGCCCGCGATCTCAGCAAGGATGCACTATGGCCCAACGCAAACGTACACCGCCGTCTGCACTACCGGGCAAGCCTTCTTCCTTGCTCCCCAGGCCCGAGGGCTATGACGCTTTCCTGCGCGACCTCAAGGAACGCATCCGCCGCGCCCAGCTCCAGGCCGCTCGGGCCGTCAACCAAGAACTCGTGCTGCTTTACTGGCAGATCGGTCAGGACATTCTTGCCCAGCAGCAACAGCACGGCTGGGGCGCCAAAGTCATCGACCGGCTGGCCGTCGATCTGCACCACGCCTTTCCCGACGTTCAAGGGTTCTCCCCGCGCAACCTCAAGTACATGCGTGCCTTCGCCCTGGCCTGGCCGGACCAGGCAATTGTGCAGCAAGCTGCTGCACAAATCCCCTGGTTCCACAATTGCATCCTGCTCGACAAGGTCAAGGACCCCGCCGCTCGGGAATGGTACATCCGCAAGGCCATCGAGCATGGCTGGAGCCGTGCCATCCTGGAAGTGCAGATCGACTCGGATCTCTACCGCCGTCAGGGGAAAGCCGTGACCAATTTCCAGCGTACTCTGCCACCCCCTGACTCCGACCTGGCCCAGCAGGTGCTGAAGAATCCTTACAATTTCGACTTCCTCACTCTCGGCAGCGACGTCCACGAACGCGAACTCCAGCGCGGCCTGCTGGCCCATATCCGCCAGTTTCTCCTCGAACTTGGCGCCGGCTTTGCCTTCGTTGGCGAGAACGTCCACCTCGAAGTCGGCGACTCGGATTTTTACATCGACCTGCTCTTCTACCACTTGCGCTTACGCGCCTACATCGTGATCGAGCTGAAAATGACCGCCTTCCAGCCCGAGTTCGCCGGCAAGATGAACTTCTACCTCTCCGCCGTCGATGATCGGCTCTGCCACCCTGATGACAAACCGTCGATCGGCCTGATACTGTGCAAGACCAAGGACCAGGCCGTGGCCGAGTATGCCCTGCGCGACATCACCAAGCCCGTTGGCGTCTCCGGCTTCGTCACCCAGATGGTCGAATCCCTGCCCGAGCACCTCCAGGGCAGCCTGCCCACCGTCGCCGAGCTGGAAGCTGAGCTGCAAGCGGCCAAAGACACCGGGGAAAAGAAGAACCCGCTGCGGAAACGGCGTCGCCCTTCCTCCTGACGCCGCCACAGGCAGATTGATGCGGCGCTGTCGAAACAATTCGGGGGCAGGGCGCGACTCGACGCCGATGGGGAACGCATTCGGCGGGAATTTACTGAATCTTAAGCAGTGGTTGTTTCGCGGGGAGCCGCCGGCGACCGCACAGGATGGCCTTGCTTTCGGCCGCTTTGGGTGTACATTGGGATAACAGAGGGAGCGACCATCATGAACAAGACAGGCTCCAGCCAACCGGACGCGAAGGAAACCCGAATCAGCGTCCGTATCAAGCCAGCCCAAAAAGCGCTCATCGTCCGCGCCGCACGGCTTCGGCAGACGACGCTCACGGAGTTTGTCCTGGAGACTGCCCTCCAGGCGGCGAGCCAGCTGGTCGCCGAGGAGAAGCATTTCGAGATGACGCCAGAGCAGTTCAAGCAGTTCTGCCGCGCCCTCGATGCTCCGCCGGCCAAGAACCTCAAGGCCATGCAGCGGCTTCTCAACGAGCCGAGTGTGCTGGATGAGTGAGTTCAGCCCTGTCGTCCTCCCGGACGCCAGCCATGACCGCAGCCAGTTTGACTGCGGCGTCGAGCCGCTGAACATCTACCTCAAGCAGTACGCCTTGCAGAACCAGAAGAAGGGTATGGTCCGCAACTACGTGGCCTGTAGCGGCATGCGGGTCGTCGGCTATTACTCGCTGGCCTACGGCTCCGCGGCTCAGGCGGATGCTCCACCTGCCCTCACCAAAGGCATCGGCAAGTACCCGATTCCCCTGATGATCTTGGCCCGCCTGGCCGTCGATCGGCGGGAAAAAGGCCAGGGCCTCGGCAAGGCCCTACTCAAGGACGCCATGCTGCGCACCCTCCAGGCCGCCGACATCGCAGGCCTCAAAGCCCTCTTCGTGCCAGCCAAGGATCGCGACGCCGAGCCGTTCTACGCCAAGCACGGCTTCATCCCCTCTCCCAGCGATCCTTGGCATCTCTTCTTCCCGCTCGATCCGCTCCGCAAATAGGAACCAATCACCGTGAACATCTTGAGTCAGGAGCGGGGCCAGCCCAGCGAGAATCTCCTCGGCGGGGCGAGGATGGGCAGCCATGCCGAGGGGGCCCGCGTCGAGCGCCCGGGGACAGTTTACGGAACTTGAACTGTCCGAATGTATTACGAAAATCGTCTATTCGCAAATGGGCAGAAAAAGCGTTGGAGGACAAGATGGAACTCCACTTATTTGCGTGCCTTGGTGGGTCTCAGCGGTAGTCTATCCACGTCCATGTTGTGTTTCTCCAGTTCGGCTAAACCATCTCGTAAATAGTCAGCCAGGGGTGCTTTGTCTGTCAGCTGCGAAGCCAAAGCGGTCGCATTGTCGAAGTTCTCTTTCAACGTCTTGTAGGAATCGGCAAGTTCGCGGACGTCGAAGTCGCCGCGCCCCAAATACATGAGCAGACCAATTTGATAGACCATGTCCTCGGGGAGGCTGGCAAACAGCTTGGCGAGCCTTTTCTCTTCGGGTGGAGGCGGTAACGGCTGTTCTCCGGGATTCATGACTGGATAGTCGGGGTGTCGCTTGGGAAGTTCGGTTTCCCAGTATTCGCGGAGGACCTTGGCGAGACTAATTACCTTCTGTATGGCCTCCGATAGTTTCATATTTCCCCCTCGGGTTTCCGGTTGGGATTCGGCATTGTCTTTCAATTGCGGTTCTCAAAATACTTTATCATTGAGGAACGGGTGTAATGGGTTGCCGAACCAATGGGGCTTCTCGTTGATTAAACACAGGCATCACCAGCGAAACTGCGCCCGCACTTCCGGATTGACGATTTTCTCCGCCGGCCATTCGCCGCGGCTCAGCGCGATGATACCCTGGGCCGCGGAGACGCCCATGTCGTCGCGCGATTGCAGGTCGCCACCGGCCGCGTGCGGCGTGATTACGACGTTGTCCAGCTCGAACAGCGGAATCTTACCTGGCGGTTCTTCTTCGAACACATCCAGGCCCGCACCGGCGAGGCGCTTGGTCCGCAGCGCTTCCAGCAGGTCGGCCTCGCACACCAGGCTGCCGCGCGCCGTGTTGATCAGGAACGCGGTCGGCTTCATCAGGGCGAGCGTCCGCTGGTTGATCAGGTACTTGGCGTCCGGAGTCGCCGGGATATGCAGCGTCAGGTAGTCGGCTTCCGCCAGCACCCGCTCCAGGGGCGCCAGGGTCACATTGTGCTGGGCGACAAATTGCTTATCCGGAAAGGGCTCATACGCCAGCAAGCGCATGCCGAAGCAAGCGCCGCGCAGGGCCACCGACTTGCCGATGCGTCCCAGGCCGACGATGCCGAGGGTTCGGCCGCGCAAGGGGAGGTTGGTCTTGCGGGGCCAGCCGCCCGCGCGGGTGCCCTGGTCCTGTGGGATCAGGTTCTTGGCCAGGGCGAGGATCAGCGTGAAGGTATGCTCAGCGACCGCGTCGTGGTTGGTGCCGGGCGCGATGGTGACGGCCACGCCATGCTCGGTGGCGGCCGCCAGGTCCACGGCGTCGAAGCCGACACCGGCCCGAGCGATGACCCTGAGCATCGGGTTCGCCGCGATCACCCGCCGTGTATACGGTTCCGATCCGGCAAGGCTAGCCGTCACTCCCTTCAACTCACGCAGCACTTCTTCCTCCGTCATCTGCACCGGACGCGGAGGATACACCAGCTCGAAGCCGGCCTCGCGCAGCAGCTTCAGGTAAGGACCGTCGGTATTGGCCAACGTCATCGGAGCAATCAAGACTTTCGGCATGTTGTCGCTTGTCCTTTGAGTTTGCAGAGGCACCAGGAAACCATTCACAATCTACATCCCCAGGAGACCAGGGACAACGGCCTACGCTTCCCCAAGGCTGGTTCGGAGCCGGGTCACCCATTCGTGCAGTTCGGACTGCTTCTGCCGATAGATGCTTTCGGCCTCCGCAAGGTGGACCAGGCGAAACCGGATGCGCTCGCCGGGCCGGAGCTGCCCGAGCTTGTCCAGGTCCGCGTGGATCACCTGGGCGATCTTGGGATAGCCGCCGATCGTCTGCCCATCTACGCCCAGGACAATGCACTGTCCATCGCGCGTCACCTGGACGGTTCCCGGACAAACCGCCTCGGAGAGAAGTTCCTGTTCCGGCAGGCACAGCGGCTCACCGTGCAGGCGCAGTCCCATGCGATTGCTGGCTGGCGTGATGGTGAATTCTTGCGGATAGAAGGTCGCCGGATCAAACCAGGCGGCTTGCGGCCCGTCGAGGACGCGGAGAAGGCGCGGCTCGCGGTTCCAGAGCAGCTTCGGGCGGATGAAACGAGCGGTGATGGTGCCGGGCAGGCAGGGTAGTTCGGCACCGCCACGAAGCGGCTCCAGGGCGGATCGGCTGCCGAGGATCGGGGGCATTTGCAAGCCGCCACGGATGCACAGGTAAGCCCGCATCCCTTCGGCGGTGCCGCCAATACGCAGCTCTTCCTGGGGTTTCAAGGTGAAAGTGGTGCCCGCGCTGAGCTGGTGCCGGTCACTGCTCACTTCAAAGCGAGCCCCGTACAGCACGCAGGCCAGCTCGCAGCCGGCTTGCAGCGTGGGGCCAGCCAGGCTGATTTCCAGGGCAGCGGCGTCCGGCGGGTTGCCGACCAGGGCATTGCCAAGCGCGAGCGCCCACCGATCGGCGGCTCCGCCCACAGGCACCCCCAGGCTGCGGGAGCGAGGCCGGCCGAAGTCCACGACGAGCGTGTACAGCCCGGGATCCACAACGCGCAGGGTCATGCGAACGCTCGCAGAGTGAACCCCTGGCGGGTCAGGGCCTGGCGCAGCTCGCGGACAAACGCCACGGCCTTGGGATTGTCGCCGTGGACACACAGGGTCCGCACGCCCTTCTCGCGAAGCAGCCACTCCGCCTGGCGCACCGCTTCCACGGGGTCTTCAACGAAAGCATCGGGACGCGACCGGGGCACCAGGGAACCGTCGGGCTGATAACGGCGATCGGCGAACCCCTCGGCGATGAAGGGACACCGCCCGGCGCTGAGCGCCTGGAGGCTTGAATTCGGCAGGCCCATTACCGGCAGTTCGAACAGGGCGGCGGCGGCTACCACGGGGCGGGCATAAGCCTCGTCGCGACAGGCCATGTTGTACAGCGCGCCGTGGGGCTTGACGTAACGTAGCACCAGGCCCACCGCACGGGTCAGGCCGGCCAGGGCGCCTATCTGGTAGACGCACTCTTCAAAGACTTGCTGCTCCGTGCGGGCCAGCTCGCGGCGGCCGAAATGCTCGCGGTCGGCGAACCCAGGATGCGCCCCCACCTGCACGCCCTGCTGGGCGGCGTCGCGGAGAGCAGCGTGGGCCGTGGCGGGATCGCCGGCGTGAAAACCGCAAGCGATATTGGCCGACGTGATCAGCGGCATCAGCTCGGCGTCATGGGCACAGCCTTCGCCGAGATCGCAATTGAGATCGATGTCCATCGCTTGATGAAAGCGAATTCCCGTCAGCGCGTCAACCACGGGACCGGAAGAATCTGATTCGCTTCAGCGTTTCGTTCGGCGGGGCGGAGTGTTGTCGGCAGCCTTGACCTGGTGCGGGCGCGGGGCCGGCGCACCACGAAGCAGCCCTTCCGTGCTCAGGTCTTCGTCGATGTCCGGCCAGTGAATGCCATAACCTCCGCCGGCGATCCGCCAGTTTTTCCGCTCGGCTGCGGAGGCGTTCAACAAGCGCGGATACCACGCCAGCGGGACCGTGATCGTCCGCCCGTCCCACAGGGCGACACTCAAGGTATCTTTCGTGAATTTTACGCCCGTGACCCGCTCGTCAGCCGTCGGTGCCAAGATGCCCATGCCAGGCCTCCAAGAATGCCGCTTGATGTTGCATCACCAGATTCTGAAGCCGCCGCAGTTCCTTGGGTGAGAACCCGAGATTCCGGGCCAGGCCGACCGGTTGCAGCCAAAACTTGGCCGACCAATCGTCTCTATCGACGTGGACATGCGGCGGCTCATTGGGTTCATGGCTGTAGAAATAAAAGCGGTACGGGCCGCTTCGCAAGACAGTAGGCATGGCAAGCCCGCCAGAATCATCTCGAATGGCCCCTTTCCGTTTTCCGGATGGCCCGCCCGTACTCCACCACGTCGGCGAAAACCCGGACCATTTTCTGCACCAGCCGAAACTCATCATTCACTTGGGAAAACTGTGCCCGGGGGCCCGGGGGCTCACGAGGGCTCATCGCGTGGCCGGTCTGCTGCCGTGCCTGGTCCGGCGTCTGGATCAGCCAACAACTCGTCCAGGTCCCGTGCATCCTCGACCGGGAACAGGTCCAGGCTCAGCTCGGTCTCGTCAGCCGCTTGCCGCCGTGCCTCCGCGTAGGCATCTGCCGGCACCGCCTCCGCGTGGCGGCGCAAGGTGCCACTCTCGAGCAGTTGCCTCAGCTCCCGCCTTTGCTCCCGGATCGTGCCCCGCCACGAGCCTGACCGGCCTGCCGGTTGCTGCTCCCACTTCAGCAGGTGGGACAGGAGCACCACCAGCCGGCTGAACACCTCTCGCCGATCGCGGTTAGCCATGTCCGCCAGATACTCGCTGAGGTGCCTGTAGTCCATCTTGGCGTACTGCCCATGGGCCGCCAGGGCCGACATGGCCTCCAACCACGCGGTCTCGTCCCGCTCGTATAGCAAGCTCAGATCCAGTGCCTCCACGGTCGCCATGCGTCGATCCTCGCCCAGGGAGTCCCCTTACACCTATTGGCAGTATACCACGGTGAAAGACAGAAGAGTACATACATGTTTTACTACCTCTATTGGATCAAAATACGAATGGTGCCTTTGATTCTCATCCAGTATCCAGAGTTGATACCACCGCTAAGTGTGGCCCCGACGGCGCCATGGTTACCTGGTAATCGAAGATCATTCTCTTATTGCTGGCAAAATGCGTGACTTTCCTTTGGATCATCTCCTCAATGATAGCCCTCAGATCGGGACGGACTGCGGGCGGCACTCCTTCCACCATCTGTTGGATAAACTCGTCCCGCTTCCTGCCTGCAAAGAGGGCCGCGTTCCAGGCTATCACGGCGACGCTGAGCAACTTCTGCAATTGTTCCTCCGTCCGCCACTGTTCGGAATAAGGCTCCACGAATTCCAGGAGCACTTCGGACATTTTTTCTTCTCCGGCGGGCGGAACAACGAGGATGCCGCCCTCGAGGAATCCTTGTCGTGGGTGTCTTGGCTTCAGTGGCCGGGACCGTTTTTTCTGGTCCCGCTTTTTTTTCTTCTTCCGCGATCCCATGGTTGGTGTGCTTCCTCGGGGTCAATCCTCTCGACACCGTTATCTTGCCGGGCCTGACGACCGAGTCAAGCTGCCGGACCGACCTGCATCATGGAATCCCGGGCAGAAACAAGCGTGGCCGGCCCGGTCAACTTCCACGCTTGGTTCGTCGGCCTGCCGCCGCTGTCTTTCGTTCTTGCGCTCGTTTCCGAACAGCTTCCCAGAAAGCCTCCTCCGATAAGCCCTTCCCTTCCTGGATGCTTTGCCGGGAACGGTTGAGCAAAGCTTGAAAGCGCG
>JBGQLF010000240.1:0-9797 GCA_041499985.1 Gemmataceae bacterium | reverse complement strand
GTTCTTAAGGACGGACGTTAGTTCGACACAGGCGTGCATCAATGCCATGAGAACGACGACTGATTCGTCCGCACCGTCCCAATCATCATCCACTTTGTCGATAACGACCCTAACTGGCCATCTGTCCGTGTTCGGCAGATGCTCGATTTCTCCCAGGAGGCTAAACAATTTGCGCGCGCACTTCAAATACTGCTTGTCCTGCCCAGGGCCGAGGGTGGGCTCCATCTCCTCAAAAATGTCGAGCACGCGCGAATCGAAATCTAACTGCTCTATCCGGTTTTTCTCCCGGTTTAGCGCTTCAGGTAAATCATGTTTCGACACGGCACCAACAATGACCCAGCGACCGACGGCTTCGAGCGCTAATGCATGCTTGAAAACCTGTACCAAGAGGTGGAAGGGCCGCTGCCTCGTGTCTGCGTATTTGTCGACGGTAATGCTCTGGCGAATGCTGGTCAGGCATTTCGGGTAGAGCTGCACCACGGTCTTTTGATTCAGGCCAGAAATGTGCAGGTTGATCGCTGTCTTGCCGGACCCCCGGCGACCCACAAAAATGCATTTCCCGAGCGATGCGTCATTCGCCGCCCGCGCAGCTGGCGTCTCTACAAACACCCCCTGCTTCTGCAGAAGCGAGTCGTACTCGGCAAAGGAATGGGCCAGAACGATCCGCGAAAGGGCGCCGTTTGGCAGTTTATACGGTTGCGTTTGTTTGGGAATGCTCATACTTGAATCCCTTCATGGACGCCCACTACAGCGGGTGACGGGCGCCGGCTGGTTGTGGGCAGGATAGCGATCTGCGATCAAGCCAGGAGAGGATTTGCCAGACCGGAAAACATACCCCCCCTTACGATTTTGCACGAGGAGTTTGAGCAGCTCGACCATGCCCGACGCGCAAGATCGGACAGCACCGCCACCAAGAACTCTTCCACCGAAGTACCCTCCGCAGTTCAAACGAAACCTGAGCCGGAAGGAACCTGGCCTCTCCATTCTATTCGGCGGCAGTTGGTGGGGACTTTTCTGGCTGCGGTTTTCTGGCCGGTCAACTCGGCCCTCCGCAGCGTTGTCGACTGAAGGCCTTGGCGCGCCTGATTGCCACCATGGTGTGCTTCCGCTAGCACCGGGATGCGCTTGGCTCTGGGTCAAGCGCGCGACGCCTCAGTCCAGGGTAAAGTCAGAACAGCCACGCCAGACGAAAGAGGCTTGAGTGGAAGAAATGTGCTGTCTCAAGCGAGGGATGAGATTGCCACTGCGAGAACCACCGGCTTCAGTTGTCGCCGGCCTTGCCCTCCCGCACGCGGAACTGAACCCGTCGCGCCACCCCCTCGCGGTATTCCTCGTGCGCTCCAAACACAGCTCCGTCATCCGGATTTGGCTGTGCCCCGCAAACTCCCGCACTTCGTGCATCTGGGCGCCGTTGCGCACCGCGTCATTGATGGAGTTCTTGCACACGGAGTGGATGCAGATGCCGCGCTGCCCTAGCCGGTCACGATCAATCCCAGTCGCCCAGCAATACATGTTCACGTGTGGCATAGAGACAGAGCGGGTACGCCAGGACGGCGATGCCAGAGGCCCTGACCGGTTGTTGCCGATAACGCGGGTTGGAGCAAACATTGGCTGCTGAAAGGTCCGGTGTGTCCACGGGCAGTACGATACGCCGGTCGATGTGTCCGGAGCAGCTTGGCGAAATTGCGGTGGGCGCAGAGGTGGGGCGGAGCGACGCGTGCGCAAACACCGTCTCTGACCATCGCCATTGACGGGTGCGCGGATTCGATCTTACGCCCCAGCAAGTCAGCATCGGGAGGCCCGCGTCAGCTTCGCCAGCCCAGTACGATTTAGGCCAGCCCTGGGCCTCAGTGGGTGTGGCTGCTCCACGGCCCGGGACTCGGTGGGTTCACGGACTCGGCGGGAATTACGGGCGGCGTGGGCGATGCCTCCCATTCCGTCGGAAGGAGCGCTGTTTCAGCCCGCTGTCGGCCGTCCCGGGAGGAGCACCGCAACGTACCAACGTTGCACCTCGACCGAGCCGAGAAACCCGGCGCGAAGCGTCCAACTGGGCATGTTCTCTCTCCAGATCGGCGACTGGGGGTGAACCCATTCCTGGTAGGCGAGTTTCGCCTTCCGTAGAATTCCGGGAAGCGTCCATTGGGAGGCGCAATCACACTCGAGGGAGCACCATGTACCGTCTGATCACCGCCATCTGCGTGCTGGCACTGGGGCTGTCGCTGCCCATCCCCGCGGCGGAAGCGCAGAACGACACGGACAACCCCGCCGCCAAGAAGCTCAACCGCAACATTCCGCGGCACCAGGACTTCCTCAAACGTATCGAGCAGAGCAAAGGCGCGGGCGACGTCATCTTCCTGGGCGATTCCATCACGCACGGCTGGGAAGGCCAGAAAGCCTGGCAGGAACACTTCGGCTCCTTCAAACCGGTCAACCTCGGCATCGGCGGCGACCAGACTGGTCACGTTCTCTGGCGCATCACCGACGGCCATGAGCTGGACAACCTCAAGCCAAAGGCGGCGGTCATCATGATTGGGACCAACAACACCGGTGGCCACACGGCCGAGCAGATCGCCGGCGGCATCAAGGCCATCGTCGAGGAATTGAAGAAGCAAAAGCCGGACATCAAGATCCTGGTGCTGGGCGTGTTCCCGCGCGGCGGCTCCGGCGATGCGGAGCGGAGCCTGGAACAGATCACCGAAGGCATCAAGCCCATGAACGAGGAGCTGAAGAAGGAGAAACCGGACATCAAACGCCTGAACGCTCTTCTCAAAGGTCTGGAGCAACAGAAGGGGACGATTCCGGCGGCAAAGCTGAACAGGAAGATCGGCGAGATCAACGCCATCATCAGTAAGCTGGCTGATGGCAAGACCGTGCTCTACAAGGACATCGGCAAAGAGTTCCTGGATCAGAACGGGGGCCTGTCGGGCGCGATCATGCCAGACTACCTGCACCTGAGCGCCAAGGGCTACGACATCTGGGGCAAGGCGATCAAGGGCGATATCGAGAAGCTCGTCAGGTAGGCTGGGGAACCCGCGATTGGAAGTCTTCGGGCAAAACGCTGGCCAGCCAGTGGTTGACGACCGTCGTCGCGACCGACCTGGTGGTATCGCTCTTGCACCAGGGTCGGGAGGCGGCCCAAGCGCTGGCGGCCACGTGTTTGGATTCAAGGACGTCGTTGCAAAGTGGCATCTCACAAGTCCAGTGCTCGCGGCTGCAAGCGGACCTTGTCAAAATCGCCCCAGCGAAATCTGGCGACGTCAGCTCCGCTTAAACTCCAGGCCGTTGAGCGTACCAGTGCCATTGCTGAACTTGTCGACCTCGATCCCCAGCCGCTGGAGCATGCTGACGTAGAGGTTGCACAGCGGCGGCGGGTTCTGCGAATCGAAGGCCAGGTGCCGGCCGTGCTGGAAGCCACCGCCCGCCACCAGGATCGGCAGGTTCTTGGTCGAGTGGCTGCTGGCGTCCCCCAGGTTGCTCCCGAGGTACACCGTCGTGCGATCGAGCAGCGTTTCGCCCCCTTCCTGCGACTGCTTCAGCTTGGCCACCAGGTCGCGGAGGACCTTCATGCATTCGACTTCGATGAGCTTGAGCTGCGCCAGCTTGCCTGGGTCTTTGCCGTGATGCGACAGGTCGTGATGCCCCTGGGAGACGCCCGGAATCGGCGGAGCGCTCGTCGCGCCGGCCAGCATGATCGTGATCAGGCGGGTCGAGTCGGTCTGCAATGCCAGGTGCGAGAGGTCGAACAGCAGCCGCGTTCGGCCGATGAGGTCCGACTTGTTGGAAATGTCTTTCGGTGGCTTGACATTCACCTTCGGCTTGGGTGTCTTACACCATCGTTCGTCAATGACGAGGCGCTGCTCCAGCTCGCGGACGCTGGTGAGATACTCGTCAAGCGTGTTGCGGTCGTCCGAGCCCAGATTGGACCGGAAAGACCTGGCCTGGTCACGCACGTCATCAAGGATGCTGCGGCCCTCTTCGAGGCGGCGCAACTGGGACCGGACTTCGTTCTCTTGCCCCTCGAGGAACATCTCGGCGAACAACCGCGACGGCGAGTTGTGCGCCGGCACACGCGCGCCGGTGCGGGTCCACGACAGGCCCAGACTTTCCCCCGAGAGGGCCAGGCTGGAGAAGCGCGTCTGAGCGCCGATGTGCTCAGCCGCGAATTGATCGACCGAGAAGGCGTTGCGAATGCCGGGCTGGCCTGCTCCCGGCACGCCGGTCAGAAAGCCGGCGATCGCTTGGTGGCCGCCGCTAATTCCCGCTAACCCGGAGATGACCGTGAAATCGTTGCGGTACTCGCCTAGCACTTCGAGGTGCGGGGACAGGTTATATTTCCTGCCCGTCTCTTTGGGCATGAAATCCCCGGGATAAAAGCCCAGCGGGGCACAGATGCAGATCATCCGTCGCGGTATCGCCGCGGCCGCGCCCCGCGCCGAAGTCGGGACAAATGCGTCGAGACACGGAAGGGCCAGCGAGACGCCGGCGGCACGGAGGAACTGGCGGCGGGAAGTTTGCATGGGATGAGGACGTGAGGGGGCCGGGGGATGAGGAGATTCTACGTTACGCACGGTTTTCATCTGAATGCTCCGATCTTAAGTTCTCCGCGTTAACCATCCTGGGCGCCAGCGCGCCGAAGTCTTGACCGAGAATCCTATTACACCTCACTTATGCAGAAACAGTTCGCTCTGAACCACTTCGTGCACGAGCGAGCGGAAGCCATAGTTCTTGCCGCGCATGGCTTCCACAATCGCCTCGACTTTCGGCCGGTCGGCTCTCGAAGGGGGGACGCCGATCGCATAGGTGAGCAGCTTGACGGCCAGCGCGCGGGCCAGTTGATCTTTATCGGACAGTAGGAGTTGCTTGAATTCGTCGATGTTCTGGAAACGCCGGCCGTCCGGCAAAACGTCGCCGGCCTTGACGGGGGGACCGTTCTTATACCGCATCCGCCGTCCGGCGACGGTGACCGGCTCTCCATCACCGATGCTGCGGTAGTTTTCCCGCCAGCCCCCGATGACGTCGAAGTTTTCCAGAGCGAATCCGGGCGGATCAATTGTCGCATGGCACCCCGCGCACGTTTCCACCTGCCGGTGTTTGGCAAGTTGATCGCGGATCGTCGTCGCGCCGCGGATGTCGGGATCAACGGCTTCCACGTTGAAATTCGGTTTGGGAGGCGGAGTCCCCAGGATGCCGTCGAGGACCCAGGCCCCGCGAACGATCGGTGAAGTCGTCGTGCCGTTGGCGGTAACCTTCAGGATTCCGGCCATCGTCATCACCCCGCCGCGGTGACTGCCGGTCGGCAGCGCGACTTTGCGAAACTCGAGCCCTTCAACCCCCGGAATGCCGTAATGGCTCGCAAGGCGCCCGTTGATCATACTGAAGTCGGAGGAGACGAAGTTCGTCAGACTCAGGTCGTTCTTCAACACTTCGTCGAAGAACAGGTACACTTCTTTGATCATCGCCGACCTGAGGATGTCGTCGTACTCCGGATAGAGCTGCCGGTCAGGAACTGTGGCGTCGATGTCGCGGAGCCCGAGCCACTGGCCGGCGAAGTTGTCGGTGAACGCCTTGGCTTTGGGATCGCCCAGCATCCGTTCCACCTGCTCGCGCAGCGTCTCCGGCCGGCTCAGCTTGCCCTGCTCGGCGAGCTGAAACAGCTCTTCGTCGGGCATCGAGCTCCACAGGAAATAGGACAGGCGGCTGGCCAGGGAGAATTCATCGAGCGCCGCCGGCCGCGCCAGATCGCCCGGCGAGCCCGAATTGCCCGCGGGACGAATGCTCTCGCGATGAAACAGGAAATTCGGCGAAACAAGCACCGCCTTCAGTCCCATCCGCAGCGCCTGCTCGAACGAGTACTTCTCGTCCAGCTTGGCGCGCACGCGGTCGAGGAACGGCTTGATGTCTTCGTCGGTCACCGCCCGACGGAACGCCCGCCGCGTAAACTTCCGCAGGATCGCCTCAGCGTCGGCCAGCGGTTGCTGCGAGACGACCTCGCGGCGGTTGGGATTGTCGGCTGCCGGCGCCTGCGGCATGTCTCCGAACAGCAATCGATAACTCGGCGGCGGCCAAGAATCTCCCAAGGGGCCTTCGATGTCGACCCACTGGAACACCACCCCCGGCCCCTTGTAATCCGCCGCTCCGGTGCGCTGCAGGGTCAGCGCCCGCATTTCCGTGTCCACCAGGATCCGAATGTTTCGCCCCGCCTCCATCTGTTCGACAAACTCGACGATGGTCGGCTTGTCCGGGGGGACCTCGAAGTGCCCGATCAGGTACGGTTCCTCCCCCAGGCTGGCGGTCCCGCCATTCACGTGAAAGATGACCGGCTTCGCGCTTTGATACGCATACGCGGAGATGCGGAAACGATATTTGCCCCGGTCGCGGGTGAGAAACGACCAGAGGACGGTCTGGATATTCGCCGAGAGGTTGGAAGCGAAAATCGCCACGCCGTCGTCCAAGTTGCGGGAAACGCCTTGCCGCCGCGTGGCAGCCTTCATGTCGATGCGCTGTTTGACCTGCGCCGGACGCGGGCCGCTGGCGACGGCCGCGTCCAGGACCCGGTCGGCCGCCCTCATGTAGTTGTCCAGCAGATGCGACGAGACATGCAGCGTCTCGGCGCTGGTGTCGAAGCCGCCAGCCGCAGTGTCGACGGGCAGCACGTCTTTTAATTCCACGTCGACGCCGAGCAGGTCGCGCACCGCGTTCTCGTACTCGACTCCGTTCAGGCGCCGCATGACCGCCCGCCCCTGCACGGCATTGCGCGCGGTCTCCGTGGCCGCGACCCGGCCGTCGATCCAGTCGGTCAGGGCCTTCGCCTCATTAGCGGCAGGACGGGGCTTTCCTTTCGGAGGCATCGTCCCGGTCTTGATTTGCTCGACGACATTCAGCCACTTCTCACGGTTCTCTTTGTCGGCAAAGTCCTGCGAGAGGGCCTCGACCTGGAATTCCCCCTTGGGCCTGGCGCCGGCGTGACAGGTCTGACAGTATCGCTCGAAGAATTTCCGGCTCGGGCCGTCCGTCGGCTTGGCGTCGGCGGGTGCCCGCGTCGCGGATCCGATCAGTCCCAAGCAGCAGGAAGCTATACCAGCGATCAGCACGCTCATCCCAGGCATTCGGCCAAAGTGCAGGCGCATCGCGAGATTCTGGCGGATCCCGCTCGGTGACATTGGCTCTGAAGTCATATTCCAGCTTTACCTTTACGTTCGTGGCACACTCAATTGTGGCAAAAGCCCGCCCAGAAGTGCCCCGTCCTGGTTCAGCGCGGATCAAAAAGTCCTGGAGTTTTCGTGCCCAAATCGTCGCCCCGATGTTGGTTCCTTGGTGCGGCGCAGACCGGGACTTTTCCCTGACATCCCAATGGTTTGAGGTTGGAATCGATCCAAGCTCGGAAGGACCTTGATATTAAGGCGTGCCCCCCCCAGCGTCAAGCGCGGAATGATGGAAGCGGATGGTCGAGGTCGCTGTCGCATGCCGGGCAAGCGTCTGGCGTGTCCCACTCCGGCGATGTCATGATCTTCATTACGGCCTTGTGCATGCCGTAGCTTGGTGCGCCGAACGAACCTCGCGTGCCGGCGCCGGTCGCGTAAAACAGTAGTTCGCCGGGCAGGTTCTCATTTCCAATCCGCCTCCGCGCGCAAATCGAAGTACCCAGCGCGCGGAGGACCGAAAAACCGACGCGTGTATTCAAACGAGTTGTTGGTAATCGGTGTTGGTGCGAACATTCCTGCATGGAAGGGGCCTGCGTCCCAGCACAGCAACCACCGTGTTCGACGAAGAGCGGCTGCGAAGCCGATTTTTGTGTTGCGGTCGCTGTGTCGGGAAGCGATCATGCAGCCACCTGTCTTGGTTGTGGTATCCGCAGCCCTCGCCCGGAGGAGTTTCCCCATGCGAGCAGCTTCCTGGCCTTCGAGTGGACAGCGCTCACGGGCGTTCACGCTCATCGAACTGCTGGTCGTCATCGCCATCATTGGCGTGCTGATCGGGCTGTTCCTCCCGGCCGTCGGTGCGGCGCGGCGGCGGGCGATTGAAACTGTCTGTAAGAACAACTTGAAGCAAATCAACCTCGCGGTGGCGCAGCTCGTCGAGACCCAAAAGCGGCTGCCCGCCCCCGGCAACAGCGGGGTAGTCGGCGGGTGGACGATCGATGTGCTTCCCTTCCTCGACCAGAAGAACCTGCGGGACCGCGTCACGCCGGGGGGGCCGATTTCCGCCGCGCCGGACTTCCTCCTGAGGCAGCCGCGCGTCCTGACGTGCCCGATCCGAGCCGCCGCCGACCCGCCGGGTGCGGCCGCGATGGATCATGCCCACTACATCCTGGTTCCGGTGGCGGGGCGGCGGTCGTATAACGTGTTCGACGCGCCGTTAGATGTTAAAATCCCTTGGGCGAGCGGGCCGGAAATGGCGTACGCGGATGTGGTTCGGCAGACCGGCCCGCATAACCGAGGGTTCTTCTTCGCGAGCGGGTTTCAGGACGGCGTTAACTTCATGCCCAACAGTCAAGAGGGCCCGTAGACGATTTGATGCTAAGGCCCTGAGCCGAACCCTTAGATGGCCTCTGAAGTCAACAGGCGCACCGCGAACGGCGGAAGATTTTTCTCCTTCCAAGGCGTTATACCCTGACCGCTGTTGACCGCTTCGCTCCTGGCTACGCCGAGGGCTTCTGTAGAGGGTATCAGCACGAAGCTGCACCAAACACTTATCCAAGGGTCGGCCACCAGGACGCCCAACAAGGCCAAGTTCGAGAGAGCCGCGTCAACCGTTAAACATAATCGGCGTTCGAGCAAGCATCGCTCCTCGCTCACCCAGCCAATATCTCCAACGGGTATGCTGCGTTCGCCTACATTAGACGTGGATAAAGCCACGAGGAAGAAGTTGGCCTCCGCTCTGGGATGAGCGGTTGCTAGGCAGTGCTCCGCACCACTCCGCACCAGCTCGGGCGCCTTGTGTCCGAGGGGACCGGGCGGTATCCTCAATCGGCGACTCGCTGTGATCGGGCGCGCATCCCAAGGAGCGACGGCATGGCCAAGGCGTCCTGCCGTCCCGGCGCCACGCCAGTGCCGCTACTGTGGCGTCCGACCTGCGCGCGTTGCTCAAGGGATAACGGGATCGGATCCAACCCTACACAAGGAGCCTGACATGAAACGAATCCTGGGTCTGTGGATGGTGTGGGCGGCGTTGACCAGCGGAGCCTTTGGGCAACCATTGCCAGCCGACAAGGTGCCGGCGAACGTACGGGAGGGCTTCCGGGCGAAGTTTCCTGGCGTCAGCAAGGTCGAATGGAAAATCAAGAGCGACAAGAATTATGAAGCCGAGTTCAAGCTGAAAGACGCCGAAGTGGCGGCCAAATTCGATGCCAAGGGCCAGTGGCTGGAAACCGAAACGACGATCGAGCAAGCCACCCTCCCCAAGGCGGTCCTTGCCATGCTGGCGAAGGAGTACAAGGGTTACAAGATCATAGAAACTCAAAAGGTCGAACGCCCGGGTGACAAACCCCTACTCTTCGAGGTCCATCTCGAAAACGCCAAGGAGATCGTGAAGGTGCAATTGGAGGGGAACGGGATGATTGCCTCGAGGAGTACCCAACCCAAGAAGGGCCCCTAGCGCTGTCCCGCACTCGACATCGGCCTGGCCCAAACAAAGGCCACTTAAGATAACGGGATACGTCAGAGGTGTTTTGCCAGAAGTTCTCGGTTTGATCGCGATAATCGGCATTTCGGTAAACATCAGGCGGCCGCAGCCACCTCCCCAGCCAGGTCCGTTCTGCGATCGTCGTAGATCATCAGCGTCCGCAAGTCCCGGTGGTG
>JBGQLF010000239.1:0-9803 GCA_041499985.1 Gemmataceae bacterium | reverse complement strand
GCAGGGCATCTTGGAAGGCCGGCTGTAGGGATCCCAGATGCTAGCTACGCATCCTTGGCCACCTAAGCGCAAATCCTGCGCTGCCTCACTCCGCTCCGCTTCCCGCGGGCACAACGCGCACAGCAGACACACGCCAGAGTGCGAAGCATTTCCCGTGCCACGGGACAACCGGGGCGCCGCCGGAGCGCCGCGCCCTGGCTCTAAGCCGCGACTGCCAGAGCACTTGAACTGCGAACGCTCGGCCAGAGGGACAGCGCGCTGGGCCAGGGAGGGGCGTAAGAGGGCAACGCATGTAAATACGCATTAATGTTTACATGTAAGCAGCGAGAAACATCGCCGCCAACAGCCCGCGGTCCCCAGTTGCGGCGCACTGGGTCGTCTCTTGAAGGCCTTCGAAAGAATCCAAGAACCCAAGCTGCTTTGGACATTCCAGGCTTCTTGGACTAAGCTTCCGTCGAGGTGTCGTCACGGCATCTCCCCAAGTGGCTCCGTGGGTGCGAACGCTCGCTGCGTCTGTGTTGTGTCACCTTCGTGTCATCTTGCGGCATGGGCACTGCTGCACCATGTATGAGGACGGCCCATACCTTTGGCACACGGATGTATGCCGCGAGTCGCCGGTACCAATGCAGTTGGTGCTCTACCTGAATTTCGAGATGTCCAATGAGTTCGGCGCAGCCGCGTGTTGACGATCGCTTGCGGGAGAAGGTGCTCGCCACCAATCTTGTCGCTCCCCTCTCTGCCGCGTCGTCCCCAGTGCTTCCCGGCTCCCCCGTACTGCCGCCGACCTTCACCACATCCCGGACGGTCGATTTTCTGCGCCTCTGTCGTCCCAAGGATTGGGTGAAGAACGTTTTTCTCCTGGTACCCGTTCTCTTCACGGGCGCGCTTTATCAGCCCGCCACGTATGGTGTGCTGCTGCTCGCTTTTGTTTGCTTTTGTTTGTGGTCGAGCGCGGTTTACCTGGTCAACGACACGGTGGACGCGGATCTGGACCGCCGGCATCCGCGCAAACGGCAGCGCCCCATTGCCGCGGGTCGAATCCGGCCGGCAGGGGCGCTGAGCATGGCCGGCGTGTTGGCAGGGGCCGCGGCCCTGGCGGCCGCTGCTCTGCTGCCGTCGCGCTTTCTTCTCCTCGGCGCCCTCTATTTGGCCAATAGCTTGGTGTACTGTCTGTTTCTCAAACACAAGGTGATCGTAGACGTCCTCCTCATTGCTATCGGCTTTGTCTTGCGTATCCTGGCCGGTTGCGCCGTGCTGGCGTGTCAACCGTCGTCCTGGATCATCATTTGCGGCTTTTCCCTGGCCCTTGTCCTGGGCTTTGGCAAGCGCCGCACGGAAGTGGTAAACCTGAGCTGGCGCAGTGAAGTTCGCCCCTCCTTGAGATGTTACGACAATGCCAAGCTGGATGTCCTCTTGGCCATTTGTTGCTCCATTTGCCTGTTGTCGTATATGCTCTACACGCTGGCCGCCGAGACGGTGGCTTTCCACGGGACCCGCCAGCTGATGTACACGATTCCGTTCGTGGCCTATGGCCTGTTCCGCTTTGTCTTCAAGATCCAGGAGGGCAAGGGAGATGGCCCGACCGACATCCTCCTGCACGATCGCATCTTTCTCTTGAACGGACTGCTGTGGAGTCTGGCGGTCGTCCTCATCCTGATCATCAAATGAGGCCTCTCCCGAGCGAACGCGCGTGCGAGGAATTGCCGACGATGCAACCATCCGTCCTGTCCACCCCGACCCAGCCCGTTGCCGTCTTCGATCTGGACGGAACCCTGACGCGCCGGGATACATTCCTGCCCTTCTTGGTGAGCTATGCCTGGCGGCAGCGTCGTTTCCTTCCCCTGTTGTGGTTGCCCTTCTACGTGGTGGCCTACGTCTGCCGGCTGATTTCGGATCGCACGGCCAAGCAACGGCTCATCGTTCATTTCTGCGGCCATCAGCGCGAAGCGGTTCTCTGCCAACACGCCGCCTGGTTTGCCCGCACTTGGCTGCCCCAGCACCTGCGCCCGGCTGGCATGGCCAAGCTGCGCGAACACCAGCTCGCGGGGCATCGCATCGTGCTCGTCTCGGCCAGTCCGAGCCTGTATGTGCCGGCCATCGCCGAGTACCTGGGGATTCCGGAGACGATCTGTACCTGCGTCAAGATCGCCGACGGCGTCTGCACCGGCGCGATTGTCGGTCCCAATTGCAAGGGGACACACAAGGTATCCCTGGTGCAAGCGTACCTCGGTACGAAGGCAGCACCCGTGGAATCGTTTGCTTATGGCGATAGCCGCGCCGACCTGCCAATCCTGGGGTGGGTCTCGTCGGGCTTCAAGCTATCGCGCGGAGCGTTCCATCTCGTGCCCTCCACGGTTCCCTGTGCCGCGGCAAGTCGCTCCTAACCGATGGTAAGAGGCTGTATCAGAATGTGGTGGCAAGTTTGCAACTTGCCAAATCGAACCGGCAAGTTGCAAACTTGCCAAATCGAACCGGCAAGTTGCAAACTTGCCGCCACATTCTGTTCTAAGTGAACGTGAACCGAAGGAGGCTCGATGTCCGGTTCGGTACAGTCTGCGGCGATCTCTGGATGGGGCCGCTTCCCCACGATGCGGGCGATCGAGTTGCGTTCGGAGGACCTCGATCGCATTGCCCGGCAAGCGGTTCTCAGTCGTGGGCTGGGACGGTCGTACGGCGACGCCTCCCTGCCGCCGAGCGAAAACCAGACCGTGGCCGCCTCGCCCTGGGCCGACCAGATCCTCGGCTTTGATCCCCAAACCGGCGTCCTGCGAGCCGAGGCCGGCCTGTCCCTGGCCGAGCTCAATCGCTTGTTTCTGCCACGCGGTTGGTTCACGCCGGTGACGCCTGGAACTCAGTTCGTCACTCTCGGCGGCATGGTCGCGGCCGATGTCCACGGCAAGAACCATCACGTGGCCGGGTGCTTCGGCGAGCATGTGCTGCGGCTCAAGCTACAGACGGCGAACGGGGCGATCCTGGAATGCTCCGAGGAACACGAACCTGAGCTGTTCCGGGCGACGCTCGGTGGCATGGGCTTGACGGGGCACCTCCTGGAGGTCGAATTCCGTCTGGGGCGGATTCCCTCGCCCTGGATCTATTGTGAGAGCGAGCGGATCGCCAATCTCGCGCGGTTCCTCGACCGCCTCCGCCAGGCCGCTGCGGATTGGCCGTTCACGGTGGGCTGGGTCGATTGCCTGGCGCGCGGCCGGAAACTAGGGCGCGGCATCCTCCTGAAGGGCCGCTGGGCCCAACCCCACGAAGCGCCGGCCGGCTTCCCGCAGCCGAAACGTCGCCTCCGTTTCCCGATCGACCTGCCCGGTTGGTGTCTGCGCCCGTGGTCCGTGCGAATCTTCAACTTCCTCTACTACTGGAAACATTGGCAGCGCCAGCAGCAAAGGATTGTCCATCCCGAGTCCTTTTTCTATCCGCTCGACGCCATCGCAGACTGGAACCGGCTCTACGGCAGGGCAGGCTTCATTCAGTACCAATGCGTGCTGCCTGAAGACACCGCGGCCGGCACCTTGTACCAGCTCCTGGACGTGATCGCCCTCGCGGGAGGCGCTTCGTTCCTGTCCGTGCTCAAGGATTGCGGTGCCGAAGGCAAGGGGATGCTGTCGTTTCCACGGCCTGGAGTCTCACTCGCCCTGGATATCCCTCAGCGCGGGTTGCGGACCCAGCAACTCGTGGATGCCCTCAACGAACTGGTGATCGAAGCGGGCGGCCGGGTTTACCTGGCCAAAGACGCGTTGACCCGGCCCGAGCATTTCCAGGCGATGGAACCGCGACTGGCCCTGTGGAATCAGGTCCGGCGGCGCTGGGATCCGCACGGCAAACTCCGCAGCGCCCTGTCGGTCCGCTTGTTAGGAGATTCTCTATGAATGTTGTCTTGTTGGGGGCGACGCGCGGCATGGGGCGCGTGCTCGCTCGTCTACTGGCCGAGCGCGGCGATCGCTTGTTCCTGCTGGGACGCGATCCGGAGCAATTGGCCCGCAGCGCCAAGGACCTTGAAGTTCGGGGCGGCCAGCCGGTCGGAACGGCGGCTTGCGATCTGCTGGAACCGAACACCTTCTCCGGCGCGCTGGCAGAAGCTGAACAGCACCTGGGCCAGTTCGAGACCGTCGTGGTCACGGCCGGGCTGTTCGCGTCGCAGGACCAGCTCGAAGACGATCCGCAGCAAGCGGCCCGGGTCCTCAATGCCGATTTCACCGGCACGGTCCTCTTCTGCGAGGAGGCCCGCAAGCGTTTGTTGAACCGCGGGGGCGGCACGCTGTGCGTCTTCAGCTCCGTGGCCGGGGAGCGCGGCCGCAAGCCGACCGTTCTGTACGGCGCCGCCAAGGCAGGGCTGTCGCGCTACCTCGAAGGGCTGGACCATAAGTTCCGCGCCCAGGGCTTGAAGACGGTTTGCGTCAAGCCAGGGTTTGTCAAGACCGGCATGACCGCCGGCCTCAAACCCCCGCCGTTCGCGGCGGAGCCGTTGGTTGTCTGCCGTCGTGTGCTGCGAGCCCTGGACCGCGGCGAGCCGGAGGTCTATGCGCCTGGTATCTGGCGCTGGATCATGCTCGTGATTCGGAACTTGCCCCGCGCGGTCATGCGCCGCGTGCGGTTTTGAACCCGGCTCCTTCAGATTGCAGATTGTAGATTTGAGATTGCAGATTTGAAGACAAAGCCGATTGGATTCTTTCAATCTGCGATCTGCAATCTGAAATCTGAAATGGTATGGTTTACGCCAGCACGATGCGTTCCCGATACTTCTGGACGTCGCGCGTGGCGTTGCGCGTGTCTACTACAAGCGGGGCGTGCTCCACGATCCAGTTCCAGTCGTAGGCAGAATGATCGGTCACGATGAGCACACCATCCTGAGACCGCAAGAAATCGCTGGTCAGAGGCTGGCTGGCCATGTGCAAGTGCGGATAGCCACGCGTGCGCGGCAATTGAGGAATGTGCGGATCATGGTAGGCGACCACCGCGCCCTTTTGGAGTAATAGGTCCAGGAGCTCCAGCCCGGGCGACTCGCGGGAGTCATCGACATTCCTTTTGTAGGCAATGCCCAGCACGGTAATCTTGCTGCCCTTGAGCGGCTTGCTCCGGTCGTTCAGCGCGTCCATGACCTTGCTCAAGACGTAGGCCGGCATGGCGGTATTGATCTCGCCGGCGAGCTCAATGAAGCGCGTGTTCAGCCCATACTGGCGAGCTGCCCAGGTCAAATAGAAAGGATCAATGGGGATACAATGGCCGCCCAGCCCCGGCCCTGGATAGAAGGGCTGAAAGCCGAACGGCTTGGTCTTGGCGGCTTCGATCACTTCCCAGATATTGATGCCCATGCGGTCGTAGAGCACTTTCAATTCGTTGACCAGGGCTATATTGATCGACCGATAGGTGTTTTCCAGGATCTTGCAAGCTTCCGCCACTTCCGGGCTGGAGACGCGCACGACCTGCTGCACCATCTGGGCGTAGAGAGCGGCGGCTACCTCCGAGCTAGGTGGATCGAGCCCGCCGACGATCTTGGGAATCGTGGGCGTGGAATAGACCGTATTGCCGGGATCTTCCCGCTCGGGACTGAAGGCCAGAAAAAACCCCTCTCCGGCTTGCAGGCCCTTGGCCGCCAGGATCGGCAGGACAACCTGGCGCGTGGTCCCTGGATACGTGGTACTTTCCAACACGATCAGCTGGCCCGGACGCAAGCAGGCCGCGATCGCCTGGACGGAACTGATCACAAACGTCAAATCCGGCTCTCGGGCCGGGGTCAACGGCGTCGGCACACAGATCAGAATGGCATCCGCTTCCTCCAACCGCTCGAAGCGATCGGTCGCCTGGAAGCCACTCTCCCGCATCGCGGTGATCTTCTGCGACGAGATCGCACCGATGTAGCTTTCGCCCCGTTGCAACTGCTCCACTTTGACCGAGTCCGTATCAAACCCCAACACCCGAAAGCCGCTGTCCACAAAGGCCCGTGCCAACGGCAAACCGACATACCCCAGCCCGAGAATGCCCACCTGCGCAGTCCGGCGCGCTATCCGGTCAAGCAACTGCGCGTAATGGTCCTGGGCCATGCTCATGCCCACCTCCGTCAAGTTTTTCTCCCCGCGCCCCACTGGAGGGGCTGGCGCTCGAAACACCGGAGGATCACGACATTCTGGGCACAACCAGGTTCTTCGGAGCGAAGGACAACCACAGCGGAGCCGCCGCCCTGGCAGAGGCCGCCACCGGCATCGCGGCCAACTTCAGGGCAAGCACGCCGACCAGGGTGACGTAATAGGGTAGTTCCAGTCCTTGCAGGCTAACAAACTGGGCGGAGACCGCGAAGCCGACCAGGGACGCGATCACCATACGGGCGATATAGCGAATCCACGGATCTGGAGCTGGACAGCGATCGCGCGTGTAGCGCCAGAGTTGCACCACGCACGTTCCATAAAAGAGCAAGAGGAGGATCAACCCCGGAAAACCGAGCTCGGCACCAAGCTGCAACCAGAGGCTGTGAGCTTCCTTGATGCCATAACCGTGGCGACCGCTCTCCAGATGCCAATGGTTGGGACCAAGACCGAAAACCGGTTCCTCGAGCATCTTATCCCAGCAAATCGCCCACATCTCGACACGGCTCTGTGCCGAGGAATCGCGCTGCTCCTTGTCGGCGAAGGATGTCATGAAACGCTCCACGACGGGAGGCCCAGCCAGACGTAGCCCCACCAAGACGATGACGAGAAAGAACAGGTAGTCTTTGGGCCGTTTGGGGACCAACCAGAACGCTACAAGGGCCGTGAGGATCAGACCCATCATTCCTCCCCGGGACATGGCGATCATGGTGACGTGCATCATGAGGACCGCCGAACCAAAGGCTACTGCCTTCCGCCACCAGCCCTGGGAGTGCAGTCCCAAAAAGAAGGCCATGCCCACGCCGGTATCCATGGCGATGGCCACACAATTGTTGTCCATGTAGCCAAAGCCTTCCTCCAGCACGCGATTATAGCCCTCGTAGTAACTCAGGTTGAGCTCGTAGGCAACATATCCTTGGCTCAAGACGATTACCCAGATCAGCTGCTTGAGCTTCGTCATGGAGTCAATTACGGTAATGCCAACAAAGAAGGGCAAGATGATTTTGCTGAGTTCCTCGACGTAACCAAAGGCCAAGTCCTGGTCCGGAGCGACGGCGGCGGCCAGTCCAGACCAGAGCCAGTAAGCGCAGAAAGCCATCGCTACCCCTTTGCCGCGATGAAACTGCCAGTGGCCAAAGCCCCGCGCCGCCCAGCCGATCAGTAGCGCCACGGCCACGATACGGCTGTAATTGCCGGGCGGAACCGCAAAAAACCACATCGCTGGGGGCCTGACGATCGAGAAGCAGATGTAGATCAACAACCCAATGAAGGGGTCGAAAAACGAGGCGAGTGCCCCGCCATAAGTAAGCACATACGTGAACACTAAACCTTTGGAAAACATAGGAGCCTTCTCAGGTCGGGAAGAGCAGGGTTAAACAATCTTCTCCGTGCTACGCTTCGAGTAACCGGACGACAACCACGGCAAGGTCGCTTGGCGCTGTCGGGGAGGCACACCTTGGTCCGTTCGTTCATAGACTCCCAGCAGACAGTTCTCGGGGTAGCTCCGTCCGAAAGCCCGGACGAAGCGCCACAGGGCAAGTTCCACAACGTGCAACCAGCGAAAGCGGAAGAAGGTTCGGCAATCATCGAGGTACCTGAAGGAGCTTTCTCGAAAACCCTGAGCCTCGAAGAGTTGGGCCAACTGCTTCCTCGTGTTCATGCGATAAGCTACGGGGAACGTATCCCTTTCTTCGGTTCGCCACAGCAGGCGCTTGATGGGGTGATGCAACCCGAACGGGAGGATCCCGGACCAGAAGGAAACGGGAGACCAGCGGTTGACAGTAAAGACAACAACCTTTCCTCCCGGTTGGGTAAGACCTGCCAGAGCGGCAATCGTCTTCTCGGGATTGACGAGGTGCTCCGCCACCATGCGCAAGGTCACCAACGTGAAGGTGTCCTCACTTTGGAAGTCTTCAATCGGACTCTGCACGCGCTCATGGACAAACGGGTTGGCCGCGAGATTCTCATCGGGATCCACGCCGACCAGGAGTCCGCAGCGCGCCGCTAACCGCTGCGCAAGCACGGGGTTATCGGGAAACAAGTCGCGTCCACAGCCCGCATCGACCCAAAAGGTTCCCTGGTGGACCAGCTGGGCAACCGTCGCCTCGTAGAAGACGTCCGGCGGGAAGTAGCCGAACCAAAGCCACAGCCGGGGCACAGGCCCCAGGGTGCTCTCTTCCCCATACCGGAGGTGGAAGATCTCGTCGAGATCCGCCCGCGCGATTTCGGTATCCGAACACACGGCAGACCGGAAAGAGATTCCAGCAACCATGAAGACCTGCTCCTTCTCTAAAGAACTCCCATCGCGGGACCGTCTTCCTCCTGAAGCCGCGCGCTTTCCAAGCGATCTAGATGATATCGGCAAAGCTCCGCTCGACGCGCCGAAAGTAGAGGCAGCCGAGGACGACAAGGACCACGCTCACGGTGCCGGAGACCGCCAAGGCATAGAGATCCAAGGGCTGCCCCAGCATGGCCGCGCGGAAGTTGACGATCAGGCCGTGCGCCGGGTTCAGCGGCAACAGGGCTTGACCCCTCGGGCCGAGAACGGCATTGGCGTCCATGTAGATGCTCGGAGTGGTGAACATCCACAGCTGAATCATGAACGGAACGACGTGCCGGAAGTCCCGATAGGCCACGGTCAGGGCGGCTAACAGCGTCCCGACTCCGATCGCAGCCAGCATGAGCAGCAAACTGATACCGGGCACCAACACCAGCTGCCAGCCCGGCACCACACCATAGTAGAGCATCAAGACCACGAGCACGCCAAAGGCGATGCCAAAATCGAACAGGCTGGCGCCAACATCCGCCAACGGAATGATCAGGCGCGGAAAATAGACCTTGGTAATCAGGTTTTGACTGTTAACAACACTCTGACCGCCGGAACTGACGGCCGTGGAAAAAAAGGTCCAAGGCAACAATCCGGCAAAGGCGAACAGGGGGTAGGGCAGATCGCTGGGTAGCTCCACCACGCGGGCCAAGAACAGGGTAAAGGCGATCATGGTGGCGAAGGGTTTCAGGATCGCCCAAGCGGCTCCGAGCACCGTCTGCTTGTAGCGCACTTTGACGTCGCGCCAGATCAGGAAGTACAGCAATTCGCGATGGCGCCACAGTTCGTTCAGATCGATGAGTTGCCACCCCGGCCGACGCTCGATCACCGTCACCGGCAGATCCGCTTCCGCAGCGTTGGCCGGCGGCACGAGCCGATCTTCCGCAGGAAGCTCTTTTGCACTCTGGATTTCAGTTACGGAACTCACGCTGCCTCCTGTTCAGAAGCTCAAGGCGAAGGCGAATCGCAGCCGTCTCAACGCGGACGAAAGAGCGTGCCCCATGCAGGAGAGGTTCCCGCCGGGCACAGCCAACAACCCCGGAGTGCCCCACGCACCTTCTGTCCGGACTGAATAAACTCCCTTGCCGTTACCGGCACCCAAGTATACTAGAGGAAAGTTCTTCCTGCCATGATCCCATCCCGACCAGGGTCTCAGGGCTAGCTGGCCATCGGTTCCACCGCGTTCCGTTCGGCCGGCACGGTAGAAACGGAACTCCCTTTGCCGGGGATCCGCCAGCTGCTGTGACACGAAACTGCGGCGCGCAGCGCGGAGCAGGGTTCATGGTCCACTGTCGACCACGAACTGCCCACTGCCAACGGGACACTGCCCAGTGGTCGAGGCAGGAATGCCCAGAAGCGTTTCTAACGGCGCCAGGCAGCGATTCCAGTGG
>JBGQLF010000238.1:0-9803 GCA_041499985.1 Gemmataceae bacterium | reverse complement strand
TTCTTGTTCAGGGCCACCAGGGAGCCGCTCTCCACACTGGCGTTGACGATGACCAGGTCCCTGGAGAGAACCGGGGATGTTCCCGTGCCCCAGCCGTGGGTACGGGTCCCGACGCTGGTCCGCCAGAGTTCCTTGCCTTCCAGGTCGTAGGCCAACACGCTCGTCTTGCCGTGGAACACGTAGACCCGCTCGCCGTCCGTGGCCGGAGTGCTCGATGCGTAGCCATGTTTGGTAATGTACGGACCCCCGTATCGCGCCTCGGGCAGTGCAGCCTTGACTTCCCTGTCCCACAGCACCTTCCCTTCCTTGCGGTCCACGCAGACGAGGTGTCGGGCTAGTTCCGATTGGTCGCCCGGGTTCCGCCCGTCGAGGCCGTAGCCCGTGTAGCAGGTCACGAACACCTTGTCTCCCCAAACGATGGGACTCGAGCTCCCCGGACCAGGAAGGTCGATCTTCCAGACGAGATTCTCCTTGTCGCTCCACGTGATGGGTAGGTCCTTCTCCTCACTGACACCGGAGCCGCGCGGCCCGCGGAAGTTCGGCCAGTCGGACTTCGTGGGTGGGCCGCCGGTGTCGGCTGCGGTGGGCGCCGCGGGTTCGCTCGGCTCCGCACAGCCCAGGAAAAGCGCCAGGTATAGAAAAGACCCGATGAGTGCGCAGAAACGGATCATGACGGACCCTCTGGCTACAGTCTTGGTAGGTTGCATCGTGCCCGGTGGTGGGCCTGCTCCCAGCCAACCGTATTCTCCCGACCTCCCTACGGAAGTGCGTTGCGGAATCGCTTACATCCATGTACCTCGAACCTGTTGAGCGACCAGGTCTTTTCCGCAACCGGGGACACAGCCGACGAGTATAGCAGCCGTCGGGCCACCAAGTCTGGATTTCTTCGGCCCACCACTTATCATCGAGTTGTTAGCAGGCCTGCTCTTCGGTGAGGCCGCTTGGATGTCATAAGAAGTTCCAAGGGAGTATTCCGGAGGAGAGAAATCTGGTTGCGCGGTACTACTTCGCAGCAGGAATCATGGCAACTCGGAATCCAACGGTGTTGTAAGCACCCGTGGCGGCACGTCCCTCGCCGATCGAGATGCACTTGCAGCTGGTGCCGTTGGCATAATCTGCCCAACTTCGGATAAAACCCAATCTGTTTAACTCAGGAAATCCTTGCTGCCGACTGCTGAGGATCCGCGAGGCAATCGGTGCTACGTCCGTCGCTTTGTGCCTCCACGCACGCGCCCCTGTGTCTCGGGCGCCGTGCACCGCTCAGCCAAAGCTTGCAGAATCTGGTCGACCAGAGCGCCAAGCAGCATCGGATCGTTCACGCGGCGCTCAGCGCCACAGGGAATAGGCTGGAGCCGGCGGGAGTGGTCCCGACGGTACGGCACCGCGCGCGTCTTCAGAGCCTCATCGTGCTGGAGCATGGCGTGTCCCTCGTGAGAGAACTATACTACAGACAGACGTTGTCTGATAGGCTCGCCACCATACCAAGACCACAGGGGGAAACCCAGGTTGGATGGTGGGCTCGCTCGACGTCTTGCTCGGGATACGACTTGGGGAGGGTAGCAAGTGAAGATCGTCGATCTCATCGAAGTCACCGCGGAGGAATTGGACGGCGCTACACCCCGCGCTGACATGGAGCTTATCATCCGGTTGGTGCGATATCGCGTGGTCCACGTCAAGCCACTGCCCACGCGTTCCTCGCGCCGGGCACGCCCGGACACCACGCCTGCTCCGTGTACATGGAAGCTCTTGGTGGAACAATGTGATGCCGGAACCGGTTGACGCCGTCACCCGTGTGGCCTTCCCGCATCCGATGCCAGGCCTCGCGTTCCGGCGGTCCAGCGCCACCCCGGTACTCTCGCTACGGACCCACCTTAGCGCAACTGTTGTTCCAACCAGCAGCGGAAGCCGTCCCGTTGGACAACGGAGAAAGCCTGGGGTCACCTAGCCGTAGGATCGTTCGATGGACACCCGTAATGGCCCGGAGAGTGCCGCCCGGCGGTCTGACGAGCGGCTTACGCATCGAGATTCGTCGCGCGGCCGTTGCTGTCTCCGAAGCTGTCAGCGGCAACCCCCATGCGGTCCAACGTGATCCTAGCTTGGTGTTGTGGTGCCTGCAGCTCACGGCCGGGGCCCGTAGTGCGGTGCGGGCTGGCCAAACTGCAAGGCACCCAGGTCGGGAGCCTTGCAGTCGGAGCGTTCCATGATGTTGGGGATGGCGACGCCGACGCCGATCGCGGGTGAACCGGGCCGCAGAGACAGGTCGGGGTGAGGACGGCCCTTCTCTTTCCGGAAGACCTCGGGGACCGTCCACTGCCTCGACTGGTACTGCGGGTAGGCGCCCGGCGGATTCGCCAGCACCTGCTCGTTGGACGCGAACTGCACCCCGTGCTTATCCAAACCGGTTCGTGTAGCGAACTCCGTCACGGGCAAGCCGTTGGGCCCCGGGGCACCGAAGCCGTCGTAGTCTAGGTCCAGCCGCCCGAGGCGCTCCGGGCTGACATCGACCTGGGCGCTCCTCCGTCCCCGGCCCGGGTTTGTCAGGAACAGGTTGTTGCGCGTGTAGGAACCGTAGGGCAGAGCACTCGCCCGGCCATCGTAGCAGACCAGCGTGTTGTTGATGAAGACCGCCCCATCCGAATCATAGCGGTCTTTGAGGGCGTTCTCCTTGGCGCCAAGGACCAGGTTGCGGATCAGGTACGCCGGCCCCCCGATGTAGGGCTGGAAGCTCAAGCCGTTCTGCCCGGTGAAGCTCCAGCGGTTGTCCATCACCCGCAGGTTTGGGCCGCCGCCGTCCAGTTCGATGCCATCGTCGCTGTTGAAGATCACGTCGTTGCCAAAGACATCACTGTCGCGGCCCCAGAGGCGGATACCGTCGGCGACCAAGGAGATCGCGTTGTAGCAGGCGACGTTGCCAGCGGTCTCGGTGCCGAACTCGATGCCGTGCCCCTCGTTGCGCAGGTTGGCCGGCACCGTCTCATCCAGCGGGTTGTACGATTCGCGGATGGAGTTGTCGGCGAAGTAGCCATCGTCCCCCCGAGAGCGGATCGCGGTGTAGAAGTGGTTCATCTTGCAGCGCAGGACGGCCAGATTGCTCGCCCGGCGATCGCCGCGGACACAGTTGACGAAGTTATAGAAGGACAGACCTTCGAGACACACGAAGGGGCCACGAACGTCGATGCCGATGAGGTTGTTCTTCGGAGCGTCGCCGCCGTGCAGGAGGACTTCGCCGTCGGCGGCGGCAGTGATGAAGATGGGCTTTTCTTGCGAGCCCTGGGCCGAGAGGACGATGCCGCCGTCATACTTCCCCGCATGCACCCGGAGGATATCGCCGGGCTGGGCGGCGGCCGCCGCTTGCTTCAAGGCGTCGCCGCCGCCGCGCACTTCGACGACGTGTCCGTCCTTCGGGATCGTGGGTACGAGGCGCGTGGTGACGGTGAGCGTCCGGGTCGCTCCGCCGCCATCGGGGTCGCGGAGCGTCACGCGCACCTCGTACTTCGTGCCGGGCAGGAGACCGAAGATCGAACCGGCCAGGTAGTTCTGTCGGAAGTGCTCCAGGGCATACTGGCGCATGCCTTGGCTCCACCTCTCCAGGCCGCCCATGAATTTGACGGTGGGGTTCGGGCGGAAGGGGCTGCGGCGAAGTGGGAAGGCGCTCTTCCAGTCAGCCGAACCGGCCGGACGGAACTCCAGCGTGCCGGTGGCGTTGGCGTTGGCATCCCCACGCACGTCCCACTGCACGCCAATGCAGGTGATCGTGGGGACCACCTTCGGCTCCAGCGGCGTCAGAGCCGGCTCCTCGGCGGGTGCGAGCGGCGAAGTGTTGGCGGGACGCTCCTGCCCCCCGACCCCCCCCGGAATTCCAGCCACCATCCAGACAAAGGCCCAGACCACGGCAACTCCGACCGCTTGCTTCACCTTGCTGCGCATGTTGGGGTCACTCCTCCGTTTGTAAAGAATTGTACGCTAAGCCAGGAGCACGTTGGCACGCGGGGTTGAGCCCACCCGCTTCTCCCGTCTTTCTCCCTCCGGCACTACGGCCGGCGATACTTCTCGATCCAGCGTTCGGGAGCGTCGCCCAAGTCCTCGCCCGTTGGCCGCAACGCAGGGAGTTACTTCTCTTCGATGCAGTACAGGAACTTTTGGCCGCGGAGGAAAAGCTGCCGGCCGGCCACCGCGGGGGAGGCGTCCACCGGGTCGCCCAGCTTGTTGATGGCCAGCACCTCGGGCCGGTCCCCCGCCTTCAGGACCACCGTCGTGCCATCACGACCGGCGAAGTAGATACGGCCGGCCGCAGCCATCGGAGAGGCGTAAAAGGCGGACACTCCGGGCAGACGCTCGGCAGTCACGATCGGCTTGCCGGTCTGCGCGTTCAGCACCGTGAGCAGTTGCGTGTTCCCCTGGGTGAAATACAGACGTCCGTCGAGTAACAACGGCGACGGCACGTACGGAGTTCCCTTGGCATACCGCCAGATCACGTGGTCGGTGTTGGTCAAGTCGCCGCGGGAGTCAAGTGGTACGGCCACCGCGGCAGCCCCGCCATAGCCGCTCACCACGTAGGCCACGCCCTCGACGGCCACTGGGGACGGGATCGCGTTGGCGGTCATCCCGCCGACCTGCCAGAGCAACTGGCCGTCGGCCACGTCGTAGGACCGGATCCGGTTCGTGGCGTTCACAATCACCTGCATCCGTCCACCGTGCTCCACCACGCAGGGGGTGTTCCAGCTCGTTTTCTCATCCCGTAGCGTCTCCCAGCGGGTGTTCCCGGTGGCGGCGTCCAGCGCGACCAGTTTCGAGTCCGCCTCCTGGTCGCGGTTGAGAAGGACCGCATCGCCGTGGACGACCGGGGTGACGGCCTCGCCCCAGCCGAGCCTGGTGTGCAGCCGGCCGAGGTCGCGCGACCAGAGCCGCTTGCCGGCGAGGTCGTAAGCGGAGACGCCGAACGATCCGCACGAGACATACAGCCGCTTGCCATCCGTGGCGGGAGAGCCGGCGGCGTAGGAGTGTGTCGGATGGTGGCCTTCGTGCGGCACCGCCTCCGCCGCCGTCTGCCGCCAGCGGAGCTTGCCGGTGTTGCGATCGAAGCTGAGTACCTCGAACCGGTAAAAATGAGTCGGTGGGTTGGTCTTCGTTTCGAAACGCGGCTCCGGTTTCGGCAGCTCGTCCGGCTTTGCTTCGCGGTCGGTCTCTACCGCGGTGACGATGAATACCTGGTCGCCCCAGATGATCGGCGTGGCACTCCCGGAGCCAGGCAGCTCGGCCTTCCAGCGGATGTTACGCGCCGCGTCCCACCGGATCGGGGGGTTCGCACCGGCCGGGGCGATGCCGTTGGCCGTCGGCCCGCGCCAGCTCGGCCAGTTCTCCGTAGGTGTCTCCGCGTGGTCGGCCGCGAGTGCCGCCGCCGTGAAACTGAGCGTGAGCGCCAAGCCAATCATCTTCCGCATACGTATTGTACCTTTCTGTGTGCAAGAACCATTCGTTGTTCGCGGCAGCACCAGCGGGCGTCGATAGGCCCGCTCAGCCGGTCCCGAATTGCCGATCACCCGCGTCGCCCAACCCGGGTACAATATAGCTTTGTTCGTCCAGATGGCTGTCAACAGCCGCCAGGTAAATGGGCGCGTCGGCATGAGCTTCGCGCAAGGCGCGCATGCCTTGCGGTGCTGCAATCAGCTGCGACGAATCTCGATAATGCATTTCGACCACGACGTCCCCTGCACTCGAGGTCGAGGAGGGGTTGGGCCGATCCCGCTTGCGGCCGCTCCGTCAGCCTGCTGAACATCAGTCTCGGTGAAGATCGTTGGTTTTTTCTCCGTTGCTATCGGAACCCCGTGCCGGCGTTTCTCGTCCCGAGCCGAGGTGTCCCGCACTCGAACAACCCAACTGGCAGCCTGCCCCGTGGTGCGTGTTGCTGGACAGCCTCGGCCGCCCGCGCGATAATGGCACTTGGTGACAGCTTCGCTACCTCCAGGCCGAATCGGACACTAGCTCACGAGGGGGCACGAAACCCATGTCGATTCGTGCGTATGCCAGCACCTTTCTCATCGTGTTAGGGACCATCTCATCGAGCAGCCAAACTTCTCCGCCGTCAGGGTCGGCTGTGAAAGCGGTCGATGTGGCCGCCATGGACAGGTCGGTGGCTCCTGGTGACGACTTCTACACCTACGTCAATGGTGCCTGGCTCAGAGCGACTCCGATTCCGCCGGACAAGGCACGCTATGGTATCGGGACCATCCTGTCCGATGCGACGCGCAAACACACGGTGGCGCTGATCCAGGAGGCAGCCGCCCGATCGAGCCAGAGCGAGGACGCACGGAAAATCGGCGAATTCTATTCGAGTTTTATGGACGAGGCGGGAATCGAAGCGAAAGGAATCGCTCCGCTCAAACCCCAACTCGACATGATCGCTTCCCTCGCCGACCGTCGCGCGCTCGCGCGTGCGATCGGTGGCACTCTCCGCGCAGACGTCGACCCGCTCAACAACACCAACTTCCAGACGATGAATCTGTTAGGCGTGTGGATCACGCAAGGTCTGCACGACCCGGAGCATAGCTTTCCGTATTTGTTGCAGGGCGGCCTCGGCATGCCGGATCGCGACTACTACCTTTCCCAAAGCCCCAAGATGGCCGAAGTGCGCAAGCAGTATCAGGGCCACGTCGCTGCGATCTTGAAGCTGGCCGGTTTGTCGGACGCGCCGACGCGCGCCGAGCGCGTCTTCACGCTTGAGACGAAAATCGCCAGCGTTCACGCGACGCGCGGGGAGTCGGAAGACGTCCAGGCGGCGACGACCTGGAAGCGGGAGGAGCTGGCCCGCAAGGCTCCCGGTCTCGACTGGCCCACGCTCCTGGAGGCCGCCAACTTAAGCAGTGTTCCGGACTTCATCATCTGGCATCCAAAAGCCGTGACCGGACTTTCCGCCTTGGTAGCACAAGAGCCACTCGATGCCTGGAAGGATTGGCTGGCGTTTCACACCATCGAGCAAGCTGCGAGTTTTCTGCCCAAGGCCTTCGTTGAGGAGCATTTCGCTTTTTATGGCAAGGCGCTCCACGGCACTCCTCAGTTGCGCGAGCGCTGGCAGCGTGGCGCCGATTTCACCAGCGCAGCACTTGGCGAAATCGTGGGGAAGCTCTACGTCGAACGGTATTTCCCACCCGCAGTGAAAGCCCAAGTGAAGACCATGGCCGACGATCTCAAGAAGGCGTTCGGTAACCGTATTGATGCGCTGGCGTGGATGTCTCCGGCAACGAAAGCCAAGGCGAAAGAGAAGCTCGCGACGTTGATCGTTGGAGTCGGCTATCCCGATCGCTGGCAGGACTACGCGTCGCTCCAGATCGTCAACGGTGATGCGCTCGGCAACCTGAAACGCGCCGAGTTGTTCGCGTATCAGCGCCAACTGGCGAAGCTGCATCACCCCATCGATCGCAGCGAGTGGTGGATGACCCCGCAGACCGTGGACGCGCTCAACCTTCCTCTTCAGAACGCGCTCAACTACCCGCCGCGATTCTTCAACCGCCTTTCTTTGATCCCGCAGCCGACACCGCGCAGAACTACGGCTCGATGGGCGCGATCATCGGTCATGAAATCAGTCATAGCTTCGACGATGTGGGTAGTCAGTTCGACGCTCAAGGTCGTCTGGTAAATTGGTGGACGATGGAAGACCTCGAGCACTTCAAGGCTGCCGGCGAAGCGCTGGCCGCGCAGTATGACGCGTATCATCCCTTTCCGGATCTGGGAGTGAGCGGGCATCAGACGCTGAGCGAGAACATCGCCGATCTCGCCGGGTTGGCGGCCGCCTTCGACGCGTACCAGGTGTCTCTGCACGGCAAGCCCGCTCCCGTGCGCGACGGCTTTACCGGGGAGCAACGCTTCTTCATCGCCTTCGGCCAAAGCTGGCGCGGGAAGATGCGCGAGGCGGCCTTGCGCAATCAAATTGCAACCGACGGTCACGCTCCCCAGCAGTATCGGGCCGCCACCGTCCGCAATGTCGATGCGTGGTACGCCGCCTTCGCAGTGATGCCAAACCAGAAACTGTATCTCGACCCGAAAAACCGAGTCCGCATTTGGTAGAATCCCCAAGTGGCGCTCCGCAAGCACCAACATGAATGGACGCGGATGTGGGCTGGCGGGTCGTGGCCTTCACAACGCGGCAATGGTGGGGCGCTTTCTTGTTGCTCGAAGGAACCTGCCCGACATAGGATGTCTCGCTGTGCCGGGTCTCGGCTGTTCCTTGGACAAGATGCGTTCGCTCAGAAGGGTACTTCCCATGAAGGCACCACACTATGGCATGCTCGCCTTCGTTTGTCTGGCCTTTGTCCTCGTGGCTGGGGCCGAGGAGCCGGCAGGACTGCCCAAGGCGTTTATCGACGGCACGGGCCCCGGTTGGAGAGCACTGGGTGCGGAGGACTTCGTGAACGTCAATTGCGACAAAGACACCTGGACGTGGCAAGAAAACGGAGTCCACTGTACGGGCCGGCCCATCGGTGTCTGCCGCTCGAACAAGCTGTACACGAACTTCGAGTTGGTCGCCCAGTGGCGGCATCTGAAGAGTGCCGGCAACTCGGGCATCTTCGTCTGGACCCCAGAGGAGTCGCTCAAAGACCTCAAGCCCAACCGGCTGCCGCACGGTATTGAGGTGCAGATCCTCGACCATGGCTACGCCGAGCAGTACGAGAAGCGGCAGAAGAAGAAAGGCGATTGGTTCACCACGCATGGCGATGTCTTCCCCGTGGGCAAAGCCAAGATGACACCCTTTCCTCCGGTGTCGCCCAATGGTAGTCGCAGTTTCCCCAGGAAGAACTTGAGCAAGGGCGTTGGGGAATGGAACCACTACTACGTCCGGGCTATCAACGGCGAGATTCGCCTGTGGGTCAACGGCGAGGAGGTCTCTGGGGGTAACCATATCGAGCCCCGGACCGGCTATCTGTGCCTGGAATCGGAAGGCTCCCCCATCGACTTCCGCGACCTGAGGATCCGCGAATTGCCCTGAACGGGATTGGGTCACATCTCGGAACGGAAATAGTTGCACGCCAAGGTGCCGGCCATTCGGCGCAACTCCTTACACCGATTGAAGCACTCAGGGAGTTGGTGACGATGTTGGTGGTGATGACACGCTAGTCCTCAACCAGGTGTGTTCCCCGCGTCACTGATTCATCAGACGGAAAGATCGGGATGGGTACGGCTGGTCGGCCGAGCACTGTCCGTTTCTACTTACTTCTCGCTATGGCCATCCTGGCACGCTCAGGATAGAGCAACGTCCGAGAATCGCCAAACTGTTTAACTCAGGGAGCAACGGTTCCCGCTTCTCCACTGCTGACGGCCAGGAGGTATTTCGCCTCTTCTGAGATGTCGCTGTTGCTGTAGTTGTGGCAGACTCGCCAATTCCGGTGGAAGCGGTTCATGGTGATCCGCGGATAACGCTTGATGCTAGACGAGCGATTCGCTAGAGTCAGTGGAGTTGCTCCGAATTGTGCCCCCGGGATCGTCATCCTCACGATACGACGCACGTAACGGCAGGCCCCGGTCAGGGGCCCGATACACTGGAGAGAGGGGCGTCACTCAGGTGCTGTTTGTCTGCAAGGGATCAACGATTGGTGATCGGCATCCAAAGCGGCCCCTTCTCGGCATCCGATCTGGTCCCACCCCGGTACCAAACGATGACGAGCCATTATCCTGTGGACCGGCGCACTTTTCTCGTCGCTGGTGGGCTGGGAGTCTTAGGACTCAACCTGGCCCACAGTACCGCCTCCCCGAGCGGCGGCAGATCGTGTCGTATTTCGGAGCGGGGCTGGACGTGCTGATCAACGATCTCC
>JBGQLF010000237.1:0-9811 GCA_041499985.1 Gemmataceae bacterium | reverse complement strand
GGCGGGCGTGCTCGGCCTGCTCTTCGCCCTGCTCGGTGGGGCCACCTGGCAATGGATTGAGTCGCAGCGCGCTGCTACCCTGGTCCGGGCGCTGCCGTCGACCGAGATTCAAAAGGTGAAGGATAAGGTCCAGGAGCTTGCTTCGTATCGACGCTGGGCCGATCCCGAACTGAGGAAGCTGCTCAAGTACCCGCCGGAGAGCAAGGAGCGGCTGCGCGCCAGTCTGGCGCTGCTGCCGGTGGACCCCGGACAAGTGAATTACCTCCTCGACAGGTTGCTGAAGGCCACGCCGGACGACTTTCCGGTCCTCCGGGAGGCGTTGTCGCCGCACCAGCCCGAACTCGCCCCGCGCCTCTGGACCTTGCTGGAGAACGAAGCCGACCCCGAGCGCCGGTTCCGGGCCGCGGTTGCCCTGGCGGATTATGATCCAAAGGATCCGCGCTGGGCCAAGTTGATCGACGAGGTCACGCACCGCCTGATCACGCAAAACCTACTCGTTGCCGAGAAATGGACCTTATGTCTAGGTCCTGTTAATCTCTACAAAACGGATGCTCTGCTAAGAATCTTCAACGATCCTAGTAGACCGGAATCCGAGCGTTCCCGGGCGGCTGATCTGCTGGTCCAGGTGGGGGCGTCGGCCGCCGGCGGACGGCTCGACCCGTTACCGTGGGAAGAACTCCTGGAGGGCGATAGCCGATATTACGATACGCTCTTGCCCCGGTTCGAGGCAGACCCTGAAGTGGTTCGGATGGTAAACGGACTCCTGGACAAGGGACCCGCAGCGCCCGAGGCACCCGACAACGCCAAGGACCAGCGGGCACGGCGCCAGGCCACGGCGGCCATGATCTTGCTCGACCTCGATCAGCGCTACGAGCGCCTTTCGCCTCAAGAATTGGTTCTGGCCCGTCGCCTTTGGCCGTTACTTCGTCAGGGTTCCGATCTGCGCTTGCGCACCTATCTCCTGCACCGCCTGGGCTACGTGAATCCGGAAACGCTCATCTAGCAATTGGAGGCGGAGCAGGACATGGTGGCACGGCGGGCATTGCTCTTGAGCCTCGGCGAATTCCCGGATCATAAGCTGCCGGCCCAAAAACGCAAGGAGCTGGCGACCAAGTTGCTGTCCTGGTACCACCTTGACCCAGACGCGGGCATCCACTCGGCGATCGATTGGCTGTTACGGATACGCCACTGGAACCACGGCAAGCAACTCCGCGCGATCGATCAGCAGCTAGCCGGTCAACCAAAAGGCCCACGGCAATGGCTGGTTAACGGTCAGGGACAGACCCTGGTCGTGTTGCGCGACCCGGGGGAGTTTCAGATGGGCTCGCCCGCTTCCGAGCCCGAGCGCCAAGCGGACGAAACGCTGCACCCCAAGCGGATTCCCCGCTCCTTTGCCCTAGCCACCAAGGAAGTTACCGTCAAACAGTTCGGGGAGTTTCTGCGAGCCAATCCCGGCATCAGGCTGGAGGGGGTATCAACGGACAAGTACAGCCCCGACCCGGATGGGCCGATGCTGGCCGTGACCTGGTTCGAGGCAGCCCAGTATTGCCGCTGGCTCAGCGAACAGGAGCACATCCCGAAGGACCAGATGTGCTATCCGCCCATCCCCGACATCAAACCGGGCATGCAGCTGCCGGCCGATTACCTCTCGCTCACCGGGTATCGACTGCCCACGGAGGCCGAGTGGGAGTATGCCTGCCGGGCCGGCGCACCCACAAGCCGCCATTATGGGAGTGCCGAGGACCTGCTCGGGAACTATGCCTGGTACGTGGCCAACTCCAACGGCCGGACGTGGCCGGTGGGCAGCAAGAAGCCCAACGACTATGGCTTGTTCGATATGTATGGCAACGCCGCGGAGTGGTGCCACGATGCGGCCTCCCCGTACCCGACTCCGGGAGTGGGGCAAGTGATCGAGGACCGGGAAAATCCGAATCCGATTACCGAGACGCAGAGCCGTGTGCTTCGTGGCGGTGCGTTCTTGTCGCCCGCGCCGCAAGTGCGGTCGGCCTCCCGTTCCGAGTACCCGCCGAACAGCCCGTTTATCCTTGCCGGTCTGCGTGTGGCCAGGACGTGGCCTGAACAACTCTCCCGGACGCCGTGAGTGGTCAGCTGCCGGCCAGGGAACGTGGGGCAGGTTTCCAACCTGCCCTGGAACAGGGCAGGTTGGAAAACCTGCCCCACGCTCAAGTACGAAGCGGAGTCGACCGAGGTGCTTCCGATGCGATGGAGACGCCGCGAGAAATTGCTCCTCTTGGCGCTCCTGGTCATGTGTGCCGCCGTGGGGATGCTGCTGACCGGATCGCCACTAAACCGCACCGCGGGCGAGCCGCTCCCACCTCCCGAGCTCGCGGTTTCCCCCCATTCGTTCCCGATTCCAGCCGTGCGCTTCACCGACATCACCGAGCCGGCCGGGATCCGCTTTCGGCACACCGCTGGTGCCCTCGGCAAGAAACTCCTGCCGGAGATCATGGGTTCCGGCGTCGCCTTCCTGGATTACGATAACGACGGCCGGCAGGACATTCTGTTCATCAATTCCTGTTCCTGGCCAGGCCAGGAGGACAAGCGGCAGCCGGCACCGACGCTGGCCCTGTACCGCAACCAAGGCGACGGTACTTTCCAAGACGTCACGACAGCCGTCGGGTTGAACATCACCCTGTACGGCATGGGCGTGACGGTCGGCGATTACGACAACGATGGCTGGCCGGACCTGTTCATCACTGGCGTCGGGGGCAACCACTTGTTCCACAACGAGTGCGACAACCGCGGCGGCCGGCACTTCGTGGACGTGACTCAGGAGGCGGGGGTGGGCGGGCCCGGTGGTTGGCCTGAGGCGCAAAACGGCGACTTCCTCCAGCAGGAAGAGCTCCTGACTTTCTCCAGTTCCGCCGCCTTCCTGGACTACGACGGCGACGGCCGGCTCGACCTGTTTGTGTGCAATTATGCGAAATGGTCGCCTGTCATCGATCTGAAGCACGACTTCAAGATTGCCCATGCGCGGAGCTACGGGCCGATCCGAGTTTTCGAGGGAGCGCAGTGCTTCCTCTATCGCAATGTCGGGAGCGGCCGGTTCGAGGACGTTTCCGCCCGGGCCGGCATCCAGGTCTCGGAGCAGGAAGGGCGGCCGGTGGCGAAAGCACTCGGGGTGGTGGCCTGTGATGTGGATGACGATGGTTGGCCGGACATCGTGGTGGCCAACGACGGCGTTCGAAACTTCCTTTTCCATAACGTGAGCGACGGCCGCGGAGGCCGGCGCTTCGTCGAAATCGGAGAAGAGAAGGGAGTCGCCTATTCGGGGGGCAGTGCGCGTGCCGGCATGGGGATTGACTGGAGCGAATACCGTCCCGGCCGCTGGGCCATCCTCATCGGCAACTTCGCCGGCGAGCCAAACTCTTTCCTGCGGCTGGACAATCGGCGGCAGCTGTGGTTCTCCGACGTGGCCTCCAACGAAGGGATTGCCAACCCGAGCCTGAGCGTGCTCAAGTTTGGGGTGTTCTTCTTTGACTACGACCTCGATGGTCGGCAAGATCTGCTGACGTGCAACGGGCACCTGGCGTCGGAAATCGCCCAGTTGCCACCCGTGCAGACCTACCAGCAGCCGGTGCAGTTGTTTTGGAACACCGGGGCGAAGACCGGTTATGTCCCCGTGACGGCCGAGCAGGCGGGCGCGGACCTGTTCCGGCCCCTGGTGGGTCGGGGTTGCGCCTACGCCGACATCAATGGGGACGGGTATCTGGATGTCGTGTTGACCGAGAATGGCGGCCCGGCCCGGCTCTTGCGCAACGACGGCGGCACAGGCAACAACTGGATCCGGCTGGTGCTGGAAGGCGACGGCGAGAACTCCAACCGCAGTGCGATCGGTGCCCACGTCACGGTGGAAGCGGGCGGTCTGGTGCAGCGGCGCGAAGTGCTCAGCGGGCGCGGCTATCTGAGCCAGAGTGAGCTGCCCCTTACTTTCGGGCTGGGCCGGGCCGAGAAGGTGGACCGGGTAACCATCCGCTGGCCCGGCCGAAACGCTGGCAAGCAAGTGTTGACCGCCCTCGAGGTGAACCGTGTTCATCGCATCCGACAAGCTCCCCCGTGATCGATCCCAAGAGGCAGAGAGACATCTGGCCACTACCGTGAGGAACCATCATGCCTGATCCGCTCGTCATCCGCTGTCGCGAAAACGGTCCGCTGATCCTTCAGGCGCCGATCAAGATCATGGACCACCTCGGCAACGAGTTCACCGTGCCCGCCGGCAAGGAAACCATCGCCCTTTGCCGGTGTGGCCATTCCAAGAATAAGCCGTTCTGCGATGGGTCACACCGTACCTGTGGTTTCGTCGCCGTAGAAGTTGCCAAGGCCCAGGAAGCCTGACCCATCCTGAATGTAAGGACAAACGACGTGTTGTTTAACGTAGCCACAAGCGTCCTCGCTTGTGAGCTGGACCAGCCCACAAGCGAGGACGCTTGTGGCTACGACCAGACAACAGGTCCCTTGCTCCTGCATCAGGGCGCTCTTGCGATCACAGCTGGCATCTGTTTCCACGGACAGCTGAGAACTTCCTGCGCGCGCCCCTGAAATCGCGGCGATGTTTCACGATGGAAGCGCGTGTAAACTTTTGGCAACACCCTAAGGCCTCGAAGTGGCCCGCGGCGACCGGCCAAGTAGACCCATACTGCCTAGACACCCTCTTCTACCTCATGCCGGAGCCTAAACTTTCGCTTCTGCGCAGACTAAAGCCTTGCAGTGGCCAAAAGGGGCAATATAATCAGGAGAAAGCATAATTCCGGTCCGGTCGGCCCCAGTGAGCAATCCGATGCGCGAATGGCTTCGCAACGTTTATCTTGCGATCAAGACGGTCGGCGAAGGCCTGTACGTCACGCTCTGGTATTTCCTCCAGACTTACAAGCGTCGAGCCTTTACGCAACAGTTCGAGTATCCGGAATTGCCTGTCCCCGTGAAGCCGCGCTATCGGGGTTTCCACCGGTTCGACCTGACCACCTGCATCGGTTGCGATAAGTGCGCTCGGGCTTGCCCGGTGGACTGTATCTATATCGAAAAGATCAAGAATCCCGTCGGCAAGGGCTTCCGGGTCAATGGCTTCAAGATCGACTACACCAAGTGCATGTTCTGTGCCCTGTGTGTGGATCCCTGCCCGGTGGATTGCATCTTCATGGGCTCCACCTATGACCAGAGCTGCTATAGCCGCGATGGGTGTATCGTGGATTATGCCAAGCTGCCACTGGAGACCGCCTGGGGCCAGGCATCACTGAACCCGACGGCAGTGGCCGCATCGAAACTACAGACGGAGCCCGTGTGGACCAAGGCACCCGATCCAGCCCCGGCCAAGCCGGCCGCCGCGGCCAAGAAGTAGGCAATAGTACCGCGGAGATGGTCACGGAAATCCTGGACGTGCCCCGGTAGGAAGCCAGCCGAAGGGATCGAAGGTTGGGCAGCGTGGGAGAGCGGTGACGAACCGGAGTCACGGAATCTCGGCTGCCGGAGAAAACGGAACTTTAGACAGAGTTGAGGTACTTGCTACGGAACCGGGAAGAAAGGGTTGCAGAGCGCTCCCGTCGCAGGCACCTGGGGAAGGCCTCCTGGCTTTCTTCCCTTGCCAAGGCGTGCCGGGCCGAGCGCACCAAATACCTGGACCAGGCTGGTCCGCACTGGCGATCGGAGTAGCAACCGCTCCACCCCCCTGCCTCTTCGCCCGTGAATCTGGATGGCACCAAGTGAGTTGTGGCGGGCTCTTGCCTTGCGCCGGTGAGAGTCTGATTACTTGGAGGGAGGTAGGGACAATGGCTGCCAGAAAGCCCATACCGGGCAAAAAGTACTTCACGGTCGCCTCGGCCAACGCTACCTTGCCGCTGGTTCGGGCTGTGGTACATGACATCACGGAGCTCGCACGGGATCTCCGCGAACGCCGTGAGCGCTTGGCACGGGTGCGTCCACCCGAGCGAGGTGCCATGCTGGAAGCGTACCAAGAAGAATTGCAACAGGCTCAGGCCGAGTTCGAGCGCGATCAGGAGCGCATGCTCGAATTTGAGCAAGAGCTCAAGAACCTGGGGATTGAACTGAAGGATTATTATACCGGGTTGGTTGATTTTCCCTGCTGGATGGAGAAACGCGAGGTCTATCTGTGCTGGCGGCTCGGAGAGCCGGAGGTCGCTCACTGGCATGAGGTCGAGGCCGGCTTCGCAGGACGCCAGAAGCTCGTAGCCGATTCGAGCCACAAACGCTAGAATCTCAGCAGACCATAGGCAAGCGGGCGGCAGACGGTCCACCAGGGTGGTCTGCCGCCCCGTTCTTGCTCGTAGTGTGATGACAAACGAGGCATTGTTCCACGTAGCCACAAGCGTCCTCGCTTGTGGGCTGGAGCAGCCCACAAGCGAGGACGCTTGTGGCTACGATCCAACTGCTGCTGCGGGGGCGCCCGGACCCGATGGAAGGGATCCCATGCCAGAGTTCGTGGGCTATCTGCTCTTGTTTGTCGGCGTCGGCGTCTTCTTTGTCTTCATCCACCTCGTCATCGGGCGGTTACTTCGGCCCATCAAACCGGATCCCGAGAAGCTTACGATCTACGAATGTGGCGAGCCGACCATCGGCAGTGCCTGGATCCAGTTCGATCTGCGCTTCTACGTCGTCGCCTTGCTCTTTGTGATCTTTGATGTTGAAGTGGCGTTCTTCTTTCCTTGGGCCGTGGTCTTCGGCAAGGCCAACGAGCTAGCCCGCAAGGATGTGACACCCGAGAGGCGCATCGAGCTTACCAACGCGCTGGCCCCCAGCTATGACCAGATCCGGCGCAACCTGACCAATCAAATCGCCGATCTGCGAGCTCTTCCGGACGCTCAGGCGCCCGCGGAGCGCGGGGCCAGGATCGAATTGCTCGGCAATGTCGTCTCCAACGTCATTGATCAACCGGTACAAAAGACGCAGGAATCGGCAGTGCAGCTGTCCTGGTTGGCGTTCTGGGACATTCTGATTTTCTTTGGCGTGCTTCTCGTTGGCTACGCCTACTTGTGGAAGCGTGGGGATCTCGACTGGGTCCGCAGCCTCGCCGCGGAGCGTGCTGCGAGCGTGGCGCAGGGGAAGGCTCTGGTCAGCCAAGATTCCACGGCTTTTGTCGGTGCGGGAAGCATGCACTCTTGATCCATCACAGGGGCGGATCGCCGGAGACGGCTCGGGTTGTCGCCACCGCTCTGCATCCTGAATCGTGGGGAGGCTAGCTTTATGGGGTGGCTGCAAGGGCGGTTCGAAGAAAGTGTGGTCACCAGCACGCTGGAGCAGGCGATCAACTGGGCTCGCGAATCGAGCATGTGGCCGATGACCTTCGGCCTGGCTTGCTGTGCCATCGAGATGATGGCAACAGGGGCCTCGAAATATGACATGGACCGCTTCGGAGCGGGCGCCTTCCGGGCGACACCGCGTCAGGCCGATCTGATGATTGTCGCCGGCACCGTCAATTACAAGATGGCCAGTCGCGTTCGCCGACTGTTCAACCAAATGCCCGACCCCAAGTTCGTCATCGCCATGGGCGCCTGCACCTGCGGCGGCGGGCCGTACTACAAGTACGGCTACAATGTCGTCAAGGGCGTCGATCTGGTCGTCCCGGTGGACGTCTATGTCCCCGGGTGTCCGCCGCGTCCGGAAGCCCTTCTGGAGGGCCTGATGCGCATCCAGGAAAAAGTGCGCGGGATGAAAGACTACACCAAGAACCAGCCGATCGACGTGCCCATCCCCGCGCGCACCGGCTACACGCTGTTGCCGGACGAGCTCAGCGACATGGAGAAGGCCAACAAATTCGCCATGCGCACCAAGGAATTGGCGACGCCGACGAAGTCGTAAGTGAGGATGAGGCTACTGATGACCGCAACGGAAATCATTGCCATCTTGGAGCAGCAGTTCCGCGACCGCATCAAGGCCAAGAAACCCGACGCCGTGGATCCCTTTGTCGTCGTCGACGCGGCACATCTCGTCGAGGTCTGTCGTTTTCTGCGTGACGATCCACGCTTGCACTTCGATCTCCTCAACTGCATCAGCGGCGTGGATTACCTGGAGCCGGACCCCAAGAAAGCTCCCAAGGCCGGGTTCGATCCGCATCTCGAGGTCGTCTATCACCTCTCCAGCTTCAAGCACCGGCACCGCTTCGTCCTCAAGGTAGTCTTGCCGCGCTGGAAAAATGACAAGCCGGGCACTCTGCCCGAAGTCCCTTCGGTCGTTTCCCTGTGGCGAACGGCCGACTGGCACGAACGCGAGGTGTATGATCTGACGGGTGTCTGGTTCACTGGCCATCCGGACCCAAGCCGTATTCTGCTCTCTGAAGATTGGGAAGGCCATCCGCTGCGCAAGGACTATGAGTTTCCCCTGGAGTATCACGGGATCCGGGGACGCTGAAGAACAGAGGACAGAAGACAGAAGACAGAAGACAGAGGACAGAACGAGAAGCTACCAGGGTGCTCAGGCTGCTGTCCTCTGTCCTCTGTCCTCTGTCTTCTGTGTTCTGCTGAAAGGAATGTCATGGCCACCGCGCCGGTTCAAGATCCGACCATCGTCGAGTTCGACGTTCGCACTGACGAAATGCTCGTCAATATGGGGCCACAACACCCCAGTACCCACGGAGTTCTCCGCCTGGTGTTGCGCACTGATGGCGAAGTGGTTTCGGAGGTGACGCCGCACCTGGGTTATTTGCACCGCTGCGCGGAGAAGATCGGCGAAAACGTCACTCCGATTCAGTTCATCCCTTATACCGACCGCATGGATTACCTCGCGGGGATGAACATGAACCTGGGCTATTCGCTGGCGGTCGAGAAGCTCTGCGGCATGAAGCTTCCGGAAAAGGCCCAGGTGATTCGCGTCATCATCGCCGAGCTGAACCGGATCGCCAGCCACCTGGTTGGGATGGGGGCCTACGGCCTCGATCTGGGGACCTTCAGCCCGTTTCTGTACGCGTTCCGGGAGCGGGAGATGATCCTCGATCTGTTCGAGGAGGTCTGTGGGGCCCGCTTGACCTACAGCTACATCACGATCGGCGGCGTCCACGATGATTTGCCGGAAGGATGGCTGGGCCGTTGTCAGCGCTTCCTCGACTACCTCAAGCCACGTATCGATGAATATCATACCCTGTTGACATACAATCATATATTCGTAAAGCGAACCGCCGGACTCGGCATCCTTCCCAAGGATCTCGCACTCAGCTATGGCTGCACGGGACCGATGCTGCGCGGATCGCTGAATCGAGATGAGGGCGATCCCGAGTGGGACCTGCGCAAGCTGGAGCCGTACTGCGGCTACGAGCAGTATGATTTCAAGGCGATCATTCCGCCCTTCCCGCAGAGGCCTGCGACCACTGTTGTCGGGGATGCCTGGCATCGGTTCTTTGTCCGCATGCTCGAAGTCATCGAAAGCATCAAGCTGGTCGAGCAGGGACTGGTGCGGTATCCCACCGCGCAAGGCTCGCATCGCATTGAGCCGCCTCGCCAACTCCCAGGGGGCGAGGCTTATCAGGAAACGGAATGCCCGCGCGGCCAGATGGGCTTTTACGTGGTCGGCCGGCCCAGCAAGGATCCAGTGCCGCTGCGGGTACGTGCGCGCTCGTCGAGTTTCTGCAATCTGAGCGTGACCAATGAGATTTGTCGCGGCTGCCTCATTGCGGATGTGCCGGCGATTGTGGGCAGCATCGACATCGTCATGGGCGAAATTGATCGTTGAAAGCTAGGAGTCCGTCCGAGAATTAGCCGACACTCCCCCTTTGGCCTCTCGAAGATTTCCTTTGGCCCCTCGGATTCGTCCTTTTGATCTTTTAGTATATTAGTGCGACCTTTTTAGT
>JBGQLF010000236.1:0-9834 GCA_041499985.1 Gemmataceae bacterium | reverse complement strand
GCGCTCGCCCGAGTCTCGCGGCTAAACGAGCGGTGATTTCTGCGCATTGGCTACACGTCCTGTCCCTCGGTCTTCATAGGTAGCTTGACGGTAAACGTCGATCCCTTGCCGACCACGCTCTCCACACGGATGCGACCCTGGTGCTGTTCGATGATCTGCCGGCAGACGCTCAAGCCCAGGCCGGTGCCGCCATGGCCGTTTTCGTCCGGTTGCTTGGTGGTGTAAAACGGCTCAAAGATTAACCGCAATTGCTCGGGCGAAATGCCGACTCCCGTGTCCGACACCCGGATCTCGGCCATGTGGATTTGGGGATTGTCCCGCACCTCCAGCCGCAAGCGGCCGCCGCGAGGCATCGCCTGGCGCGCATTGATGATCAAGTTGAGCAGAATCTGCTCGATCTGTCCCGGCACCACCGGAGCCCTGGGACGGCTCTGGAATTTTTTCTCGACCTGGACATGGTGCTTGCTCAAGTCCTTCTCGGTCAGGACGAGCACTTCCTCTACCAGCGCGACCAGGTCGGTGATCTCGCGTAGAGTCGAGCTATTACGGGCGAAGCCGAGCATGCTATTGACGATGAGGGCGGCCCGTTGACCTCCTTTGAGGATCTTTTCCAGAGCTTGTACTCGGGCGGCGTCGTCGGTACCGGTGCGCAGGCCGAGCTTGGCGTAGTTGATGATCGTGGTCAGGATATTGTTAAACTCGTGGGCCACGCTCGATGCCAGCGCGCCAACACTGCTGAGCCGTTGGGCCTGGAGCAGTTGCTCGCGCAGCTTGTCGGCCTCGGTGCTTGGAACCATCACGTCCTCGCCAATCATGCGGTTGCCTCCTAGTCCTCTCGAAGAGCGTCTTCTGAGTTGGGCCGTGGTCGAGCGGCACTGCAACCCGCGGCGTCCCCAATCCCAAACTTGGTATCGGCCATGCCGTGCAAGGCTCTTCATCGGAACTCGTTGCAATCCAAGGCATTAAGTCCTGGAAAGCAGGAGACCGTCACAGGCTGCGCGACGATGGCGAGCTATGCCGCGGACAGCCCCGGCGAAATGCAGGCAAGCTGGCGAAAGCGCGTTAGGCAGGCGACGGCCAGCTGCTCCTCCCAACGTCCTTGGCTTTCCCGAATCACTTGGCAATTCGATGAGTGAAGAAACGCCGGTCGTCACGCAAACGTTGCCGGCTCGGGCGTCCTCTAGCGCATTTCCCCTTTGGGTTCCCCCAGCCCTGATCTAGAATGGGCGGTTCCGAGAGTCTGCGGTCCTGGGAGGTTGCGATGCGCTCTATCCTGGCCCTGTAGAGCATCTTCGTGTCCGCGGCGATTTGCCTGGGGATCGAGCGAAGTACCCCAGGGAGCGCTCTGCCGTCGCCAGCCCTTCGCAACCAGGCTCAGATCTTTGCCACGCAACTTCAGGAGATCCTACAGCTCATCGCGCGCAAGTATGTTCGCCCCGTCTCGCGGGGGGAACTGGCCGAGGCATCCTTGAGGGGGCTGTACGAAGCGGCCCGCGTGCCGGTACCGGCCACCCTGCACACGGACGTGCAGCACGCCACGGCCGTCAATCAGCTCCACCAATTCTTCGCTCAGTGCCGTGAGCAGCTGGGCAACATCGAGACCGTGCGGGGAACGCAAGCGCTCTATAGCAGCTTGCAAGCGCTGACCAGGAAACTGGACCCCTATTCGACCGTGGTCCGCAAAGACAAGTTGCCGCTGGGCGATGGCACGGATGCCACCTCCGGATTCGGCCTGGAATTGACCGACAGTCAGCAGACGGGCCTGCCCACCATCAAGGCCGTCATCCCCGGTGGCCCGGCCCAGAAAGCAGGCTTGCGTCCTGGGGATCGGATCACCCACATCCGCGGCCAGCCGGTGACTCAGCCGCACGCCGCCGCGGAGATCCTCCAGATGGACCGTCTCGACGTCAGGGTCGTCCGGCCGAGCACGCGGGAGGAGCGGCAGCTGCTGCTCAAACGCTCGACCTTCAAGGCGGAAACCGTGCTCGGGGTACGCCGCCATCCGGACGATTCGTGGGACTTTTTTCTGGATGTGCCCAATCGGATCGCTCAGGTACGTCTCGCGGCCCTTGCGCCAGGCACCTCCTCGGACCTCCAGCAAGTTCTTCAGGATTTGCAAGCGGCCGATCTCCGGGGATTGATCCTCGATCTGCGTTGGTGCCCAGGTGGCTGGCTCCGGGAATCGGTCCAGATCGCCGATCTCTTCCTGAGTGAGTGCAATCTGTCCCGGCTCTTCTTCCCTAGCCCGGCGACGCTGCTCACCACGCACGAGGAGTTCCTCGGGGAGTTCTGCGTTATCGCGACGGTCAAGTACCGCGATGATCGGGTCGAGGGCTACAGCACCCGTGTCGAGGGCCACAGTAAGAAGGGGAAGCGCACCTACGTGAACTTCCCCATGGTGGTCCTGGTCAATGGGGAAACCTCAGGGGGCGCGGAACTGATTGCCGCAGCACTGCAAGATAACCGGCGCGCGCGGATCGCCGGCCAACGGACGCTCGGCAAGGCCAGCGTGCAGAGTCCGCTCGATCTTCAGACGGAGCGCAGCTTGACCTTGCCGGTGACCAATCTCGAGATCAAGCTTTCCAGTGGGACTTTCCTCCGGCCCAGCGGCCTGAACATGCATCGCTTTCCCGAGAGCGCGGCCACCGATTCGTGGGGTGTGTTGCCCGATCCGAGCCTGGACTCTCGTGTCTCCGCCGCGCTCAGTCAGCAGCTTCGTGAGTGGTGGACGTGGCAGACACTTCGACCCGCACTTTCCGAGGAAGCGCTGCCACTCGACGATCCTACGCTCGATCCGCAGCGCTGGGAGGCTTGGCAGGTCCTGCTCGGACTGCTCAAGCACGTACCCGCAGCACCCGCGAAAGCAGCGCCTTGACCGAGAGGGCGCGACAGCCTCGCTACTCTGTGCAGTAGCTCTCTTTAGTCTTCCACGCCGACCTCCCCTCGGTCGGTCTCTTCGACCTTGCTTGACGCCGGCACCTCGCCCACGGCGACGCCGACCGCACCAGCCCGCGCGAGCAGCAACCCGCGGCATTCCGGACACTGGCTCGGCTCCTCCATCTGCACAGTCTTCACTGCGCCGGGAGTCCGCCAGTCATGGACAGCGGCAACGGCGGGCAAGAACTGATCGAAATGATAACGAAACCAGCTCTGCAAACGGTCCCTAATCGGAGTTGGCTCCACGTCAGACCCAAAGCTCTGGTCGCCGACCCGCAGTTCGTAGCGCGTCCCTTGTGGTCCGTTTCCGGCTCGCACGTCAAGTATTGCCGGCGGCTCACGGAACAAGATATCTTGAAACTGGATGCCCTGGCCCGTCAGCAGCACGGCTGGCGCGTTCAGGTCGGCCAGCAGCAGATTGTCCGCGGCCGCCAGGATACGACGTCCTAAATCGGCATCGCTGGCGAGCTCGAATACGGTGGTGGCGGTCCCGTAGCGATCCCAGGGTCGGCCCGGGCGCAACGACCAGAGCAAACGCAGCATGGCCAAAGCATCTGGATCCGCCGTGCCCAGGACAGCACCCAGCGCGGGGGCGACTCGTCCCAGCTCGAGCAGATCGTGCACTTCCCAGCCGGCCTCGAAGGCGCGATCGCACAACAACACGCGCAGCCGGGCCCGGTTGCCGCGCGTCCACCTGGCGCTTTCCCAGTCGGTGAGCAAACGCTCCGCAAAGACCAGGGGCTGTTTGCCTTCGAAGCCGGGACCGATTTGCCCCGCTGCCAGCGCCGCCAGATCTCGACCACGGGTCGCGGCGTCTTCCAGGGCCAGGCGGCGCAGGGCCGCCAGATGAGCGATCGGCCACGAGCCGCTGGCGTCGGCTTGCGCGGTGTGCTCTAGCACCGACTCCAGCACCGCGGCCCGCTTCTCCCCTTGCCCCCGCGTGATGCTCGTCAGGGCCAGGCCGGCCACAAAAGCGGAATCTTGCTGTGACAGGCCGTCTGCCTGCAACTGTGGCACGAGCCGAATCCAAGCCAGATCCACCGCCCGGTCCGCCGGTGCTCCCTGCCTACGCCAATACCAGTGCACGAGGAAGAAAAGCGCCAAGGCGAGGAGGAGCGTCAGCACGACCGATACGGGGGACTGTCCGTGCAGGCTTGACATGATCGCGAGTGTCAGCGCCACCACGACAGGCGGACCGCACAAGATCAGTGTCGCGCCTTGCCGCGTTAGCCATTGTCCCGGCTCGCGGCCTTCGTAGATCATGCCGAGGGGAGTCTCGATCTCCAGGCGCGGCACGACGCCGGATTCCGCTACCTCCACCCGATAATCCCCGGCCGAGAGGCGTCCGTGTGAGCAATTGAGGGGGCGAGGCATGGGGTCCTGCGGCACCGGTACCAAGGCGTAACAGTATGGACAAAGCGCGGCTTGCTGGCGCTCGGCCTCGGCGAGCAGCGCCTGGCGCGCCTCGGCATCCTCAATACGCTTTGCCAGGAACAGGCGGTGGACGTGCCGCAGGCCACCTTCCGGATCCAGATGAATGCCAAACGCCCGGCAGCGTGCCAGTAACTCCGCATCCCCTTGCCGGTGATAGTCCTCGAGCCAATCTTCCACGAGTTGCCACGGTTCGCGCACGCGACGGTCCGCCAGGACGAGCTGATGTTGGAGCCAGAGGTGCCGGATCATTTCGGGACGTCGCAGCTGCAAGCCACACCGGGGGCAGCGCAAGCGGATCTGTTCTTCGAGCGCAGCAATTCGGGCCGAGAGGACGTCTGCTCCGCCGACCTGGCGCTCCAAGGCGCGCAAGCGTTCGACGGCGCGAAGCTTGCCGGAGCCACTGCTCAGAGCGCTCACAACCTCCTCGACAAGCGGACCTTCCTTGCCGATGTTTCGAAGGAGTGTGGCCGCGACGGCGAGGCGCGCTTCGGGCGGCAAACGCCGCTCGGCCAGTACAGGACAAATGGCCGTGACGAGCGCCGAGTCCACCGGACCGCGCAGGCGCGCCGCCAGGACCAACGCCAGGTGCCGCGCGGCTCTTTCGGATCGGGCGAGCAGTAACAGAAGCAACAGCGTCCACCGGTCGTCCGTGTCCATCGCATCCGCAACCCGTGGAAGGATGGCAGTCCGCTCGTCTTCGGGTAGCTGCTCCAACGCCTCGCTCAGCAACCGAGCCAGCTTGGCGTCCGCCTGAGTCCCCAATTCTTCGCGTGCCAGTCGTGCCAACATGTCCCAGGAGCCCGGTTCCGGATCGCGGCGACAGAGAGCCGCCACCAGGGCCGCAATGGTTTGCTCATAGGGTCGGCGTTGTCCTTGAAATGGATAAAGGCGGTGCACCTGGCGTAAGTGAAGGTTGAGCTCGCTTTGTGGAACCGCGCTGCCACACTCCGGACATGCGACCGGCCGTTCCGCGCGGAGCTTTTGCAAGCAGACTTGCACCGCTGCTTCGGGGACACCGAACTTGGGTAAGCGCTGGCAGATGCGAATCTTTTCCCAGATTTCTTCCCGGGGACAAAGGTCCTCCAACCAGCCCCGGATGGCCGCGGACGAGACCTCCTCCCCCGCCAGATCTTTACCGGCTTCGGGCAGGAGCAATTCCCGCCCCACTTCGCGCACGTGCGGGCTGTCCGCGTACAGGAGTTGCTTGAAGAGCGGGCGAACGCTCCGTTGTTGCCGAAGACAGCCGACTAGCCGCCCCAAGGGTTCCCGGTCCGCGGAAAAGAGTTCCTCAGCGCGACGGAGGATTTCGGCCTGAAGCGCCTCGGCATAGGGTGTTGCCCGCCCCTCGGTCTGCGTCGGGAGGAGAAACGCGCAGAGTCGTGCGTGCGCTTGAACGTCCCAGGCCGTAAACACCCGGTTCCATAGCGCCGCCAAAGCGGCGGGGCGCGCCAGGAGCAGGCCATCCAGGTCGAGGTAGCCATGCACCGCGCACAGGTGGGCGCGCTGCTCCAAGCGCGGCAGCAACAAGCCGCACTCGGGGCAAGGAGTGTCTCGGTCCTTGGGGCCCGTCGGGAGATTCGGCTGCCCCGGCCGAGCGTCCATCCGCATCGGTTCCTCCGCCGCGGCGAGAGAAGAGCTGGTCCCAGTCCGAATACCATACCACAGGCGCAGCGCCGGCGTAATCCATCGTGGCCAGCACCCGGCTGGCGGCATCGGCATCGGCCGATTCGCTCCATTGCACGATGAGGTCCCATTTAGTATAATTGGTGGTTTACCGCCAATCGCCAGCAAGCCTAGGCGCTGGGGTGGCTTGGGTGGATCTCGGTCTTGGTGCCGAGACGGTGGGTAGGTGGTAGTCACCATGTTTGAAGGCATTCAACGGGGTCTGAGCGAGGCCCTTAAGAAGTTACGCGGGCGCGGCCGACTCACCGAGGCGAACATTCGCGACGGCTTGCAGGAGGTCCGGAGCGCCCTCCTCGACGCCGACGTCAATTTCACCGTGGCCAACGACTTCATCGCCCGAGTCACCGAGAAGGCCGTCGGCCAGGAAGTGCTCCGCACCCTCGATCCCAGCGAACAGATCGTCCGCATCGTCTACGAGGAATTGGTCAACCTGATGGGGCCGGTTGAACACAGTTTCCGTTTCGCCAAGGATCGGCCCACCGTCATCATGCTCTGCGGCTTGCAGGGTAGTGGTAAAACGACCACGGCCGGGAAGCTGGCTCTGACTCTGAAGGAACGCGGGCGGAAACCCTTGCTCGTCGCCGCCGACTTGCAGCGCCCCGCCGCCGTGGAACAGCTCAAGATCATCGGCGCCCAGATCGACGTGCCGGTGCACAGCGAAACTCCCTCGACACCCGTCGAGGTTTGCCGCAATGCCGTCGCCGTTGCCAAGCGCACACTCCTCGATACCGTCATCCTCGATACCGCCGGCCGGCTGCACATCGACGAAATGCCGATGGATGAGCTGAAGCAGATTGATCGCCAGGTGCGGCCCGATGAGGTCTATCTCGTCTGCGACGCCATGACCGGCCAGGACGCGGTCAATAGCTCCAAAGCCTTCAACGATGCACTCGAACTCAACGGCGTCATCCTAACCAAGCTCGACGGCGACACCCGCGGTGGGGCGGCCCTGTCGATCAAAGAAGTGACGCGCGTTCCGATCAAGTTTGTGGGTGTCGGTGAAAAGCTGGATCGGCTCGAAGAGTTCCATCCGGAACGCATGGCCCAGCGTATCCTGGGCCAAGGCGACCTGATGGGCCTCATCGAGAAGGTCGGTCGGGTGCAACAGGAGCTGAGCCAGGAAGAGATCGAGAAACAGCAAAAGAAGCTGGCCGAAGGCGATTACACGCTCACTGATTTTCGCCAGCATTTCGGACAGCTCCAGAAGATGGGCGGGATGCGCGACCTGCTCAGCCAGATTCCCGGCATGAGTGAGATGATCCCCGACGGCGAGGATCCGGAGCTGGCGATGCGGCGGCTTCAGGGCATGATCGATTCCATGACCAAGGAGGAACGGCGGAACCCCGATCTCATTGACATCAGTCGCCGGAGACGGATTGCGGCGGGCAGCGGCGTCGAGCCGCACGAGATCAAGCAGTTTCTGACGCAGTTCGACCAGGTGCGCGGCATCATGCGCCAGATGGCCAAAATGAGCATGTGGGACCGCATGAAGATGATGACCGGCCTGGGCAAGGCGGGGGCGTTCCAGCCGGGGGCGAAGCTGCTCAAGACGAAAGTCGGCACCGGCCACCGCAAGACCGCCAAGGAACGGGCGGACGATCGCAAGAAGAAACGCAAACAGGATAAACGCAAGAAGAAGTGATGAATGATGAACGATGAATGAACTATAATTCATCGTTCATCGTTCTGTTAAGGAAAGGTAGACTCGTGGCTGTTCGCATACGGATGAAAAGACTGGGCCGGAAGCATCGGGCATATTTCCGGATCGTGGCCATTGATGGGCGCCAACCCCGTGATGGCCGGATTATTGAGGAACTGGGCTCCTACGATCCGATGGTGAAGGACACCGATGAGCGCGTTCGGCTCAAGCCGGATCGCATCAAGTACTGGATCAGCGTCGGCGCCCAGCCCTCGGAGAAAGTGACGGTACTGTTCAAAAAATACATGGCGAAGTTTGAGCAACCTGCGGCACATACCGTGCCGGCGGATGCGACGCAGACTCCTCGGCCGGCCTGATGCATGCGTTTCGATGTCCTGAGCCTGTTCCCGGAGATGTTTGGGGGATACCTCAACCAGAGCCTACTCAAGCTGGCCTTGCAAAATGGGCTAGTGGAGATACACCTCTGGAACATCCGCGACTGGGCCCAGGGCAAGCATCGCAGCGTGGACGATCGGCCCTTTGGCGGTGGTCCGGGGATGGTCCTCATGCCCGAGCCGGTCTTCGGCGCGGTCGAGGCCGTGCGGCAACAAGCGCCCGACGCCGGTCAGCTCATCCTGTTGACGCCCGCGGGTGAGCGTCTGACGCACCCGCTGGTCTGTGAGTTGGCCAGCTATCGACGGCTGATACTGCTCTGCGGCCGCTACGAGGGCTTCGATGAGCGGATTCGGATCGGCTTACGGCCGCGCGAGATTTCGATCGGTGATTTTGTCTGCAATGGCGGTGAAGTGCCGGCCATGGTGGTCATTGACACCGTGATACGTTTTGTCCCTGGTGTGCTCGGTGACGCCGCGAGTGTAACGGAGGAGTCCCACAGCCTACCCGGACGTCTGGAGTATCCCCAGTACACTCGGCCCCGGGTGTTCCGTGGCATGGCCGTACCGGAGATTCTGCTGAGCGGCAATCATCAAGCGATTGCCCGCTGGCGAGGCGAACAATCGGAGGCCCGCAGTCGGCGCGACGACGGCCTGTCCCACGAAGCGACCACGACCAAAAAGGAAGGGGACCATGAAGAATAGATTGCTGACGCTGGTGGAGGAAGCCAATTTCAAACGGGAAGTCCCGGACTTCCAGGTGGGCGATCAGGTTGACGTCCACCAGCGAATCCTGGAAGGGACCAAGGAACGCATCCAGATCTTCAACGGCGTGGTGATCGCCCGCCGGGGTGACGGGATGCGCGCGATGTTCACCGTCCGCCGGATCGTGCAGGGCGAAGGTGTTGAGCGCGTTTTCCCGCTCCATTCACCGAAGATCGCCAAGGTGGAGGTCAAGCGCACTGGCCGGGTGCGTCGGGCCAAGCTGTACTACCTGCGCGACCGTGTCGGCAAGGCGACTCGGCTCCGCGAACGCCGTGCCAAGGGCACCGAGAGCAATGGCCACGTCGGTGGGAGCAAGAAAAAGGCCGTCGTCGAGGCGCCCGCCGAGTAAGGACTCGCTGAGCCCGAAGCGCTAGCGAGGAAGAGTTTTTCCTCGCTAGCGCTTCGCGCTCATCTCATCCGCTGGGAGTTCGTGTGTCCTCCGTATCACTAGCGCGCAAGCCCTGGTGGCGGCGCTGGTTTGGCAGCCGATCGGAACGAGCCGCCGCGCGTTATCTGAAACGCCAGCGCTATCGGATCGTGGCACGCAATTATGCCTGTCCCCTCGGCGAACTCGATCTCGTGGCCCTCGACGGCAACTGCCTGGTATTTGTGGAAGTGCGCTCGACCGGAGCGGAGAATCCTGAGACCCCTGCCGCGTCGGTCGATCTGAACAAGCAGCGGCGCCTGACGCAACTCGCGCTGCACTTTATGCAGTGCCATCACCTGTTGCACCAGTCGGCCCGCTTCGATGTCCTCGCTTTGAGCTGGCCCGCGGAGCAGGCGGAGCCGACCATCGTTCATTATCCGCACGCGTTCGAGGCGACCGATCGGTTTCAGATGTTCAGTTGAAGAATCCCAGGGGTTCGGATTACCTCACCCCTGGGCGTCCGAGGATTTGATCATGAAAACCAAGATCCTGTTTTTTCTGCTGGCGGCCGGTCTATTGGCTTGGGCAGCCTGGCTTGTGCATGTGCCGAATGCGGC
>JBGQLF010000235.1:0-9842 GCA_041499985.1 Gemmataceae bacterium | reverse complement strand
AGAAAGCCTCCGGGGGACGGTGGGACCGCCCCGAGCTGCACAGCCTGCTTGGCCACCTGCGCCCCGGAGACACGCTGGTCGTGTGGAAACTCGACCGCCTGGCCCGCTCGCTCAAGGACGTGCTTACCATCATGGAGCGTGTCGAGAAGGCCGGTGCCGGCTTTCGCAGCCTCACCGAAGCGATTGACACCACCACCCCCGCCGGCCGCATGATGATGCAAATGATCGGCTCCTTCGCCGAGTTCGAGCGCTCGATGCTCAAGGAGCGGACGCAGGCCGGACTGGCTGCTGCCCGCAAGGAAGGCCGCATCGGCGGACGCCAGCCCAAGCTGAAACAGCACCAGCAGGCCGAAATCGCCAAGCTCGTCACCGGCGGGCACAAGACCGCCGCCGATGCCGCCCGGCTGTTCAACGTGCATCCAGCTACCGTATCCCGCCTACTGCGTAGGACAACGGCTACCGAACAACCGACAGAGAAGGAACCGGCCCTATCATGAACGCCGTCAGGTCAACATTTGACAAGCTTGTCACAATCCCGCCGCAGTGCAGCCGGCGGACAACGTCTAACCGTGCCTACTGCTGTAGTCTCAAAGTCGGCCTAGTAGGGCTTGGCGCTCAGGTCCCCAGCTGCTATTCTTGAGTTAGTGTTCGGATGTACCGTACAAAAGGGAAAATGCTTGCCGCCGCGAATTAGATTTAATGATCATCTCTTAAATGATCTAAAGCCTTCAGGGAAGCTGGTTGAGTCACGCGAAGGCAATGCGCGACCTTTCGACGCACGTGTAAGGCTGTCCCAAATGCCTGGAGGTGACGGCCGATGGGCGACCATTATGTGCCGCGGCTATACTTGCGCGGATTTTGCGAGCCGGGAAGCGACCATGAGCTGTGGCAGTACGACAAAGTGCGCGATGACTTTAGGCGCGTCAGTGTGACCACGGCCGCGAACGAAGCGGGGTTCTATTCAGCTGATGTTGAAAGACAGCTGGCACAGCTTGTTGAAGGGCCGGCTAATGCCGTAATCTGTAAGCTTCGGGCCGGGCATGGAATTGATGATGTGGAGCGGGCGCGATTGGCGGTTTACATGGGGACCATGATCAAACGTGTTCCCCAGCACCGCCTGAGGGCGCAGAAGCTGTTGCCCCAGGTGGTGCAAGAAACCCTTGCGAACGTGCGGGAGGTTATCGCACAAGCGGCGGAATCGGGGGTACTCAGCCCGGAAATGGAGGCCAGACGGCGCGGGGAATTGGCCGCGGTGGAGGGGCGGATGGCCAAGGGAACGCCGCATGAAATCATGGAGCAGATACGCAGACCGTGGCCCGGACTGGAGCTGGTGAACCTTATCTACGACATGGCGTGGAGATTCGTGATCACAACGGGACCGTCGTTTTTTCTTACCAGCGACAACCCGGTGTTTTTCTTTGAAGGGTTGGGGCTCAAGCGCGACACAGCAGAGCTGGTGTTTCCGATTGCGAGCCACCTGGCGCTGCATGGGTCTTGGCAGGATTTGGCGCCGGGCGAAAAGGACGCGCGTACCGGACCCCAGCATGTGGTGAAGGAGTTCAACCGGCGCGTTGCGAGCGCGGCGACGCGATTTGTGTTCTACCGAGAAAAGAGGGATTGGGTTCGAGAGATTGCTCGCAACCAAACACCGACTATTCATCAAATCAGCTGGGAGTAGCAGCGTGGTCCTCACCGCTTCCGTCGGGATCGCCGCAGATGCTTGTGGCAATTAAGGGAGTCGGTCATCGGCTGCCCCACCGGCACGCGGCGCAGCTCCTCCTCTTCCATCTCTCGAACCCGATGGCTAGAGCATCCGCTTGCGGCTGACACCTCGCTATGCGCGTACCCCCGCCTCTCTTTGGCCCGGCGCTGCCGCAGCATGGCAACTTCGACCGCCGCCGCCAGGTAAAGGCAATCCTGGATGGCGTGCCGTATCTGAAAGGCGATGGCACGAGCGGGAAGAGACCTTTTCCGAAATAGTAACACATGGCCATTAGGGACACATGTAGGTGTCTGAAATGGCCGCGTTTTCCCGACGAATTACGACGCTATTAGAGCCCCGTATAGCACGATGTTACTATTTCGGAAAAGGTCTAATGATCAGCGTTTCGTCGGGAATGAGCCGGAGCACACCGCCAGCAAGGTCGGTGTCCCACAGACCGCACGCTTCTCTCGCCCGTTCAAGCGACAGCTTCCGCTCACGGTAGCGGCGTAGGATCGCGCCCGCGACTTCGATGAGTATCAGGGCGAGGGCGATCAAGACGGAGGCCGATGTCAAGAGCGTGAGGGACATTCCCGTTGGGAATGTGGACTCGGACGCTGGGGGCACAGTGATTGGCGGGAACCCTCGTAGCGCGTGTTTGACTGCGTCAAACCGGCGAACTAATGTTCCTTCATAGGGTACGTTCAGGGAATGAGCGCCAAAACGATCTCTCCCCAAAGAGGCGAGTCCACCGAAGAGCGGACATCCCCTGTTTTCCACCTGCTGCAAACCGTTCAGGTAGCACAGGTTGCCAATTTGCCGGAGAGGTTGTGTACTGTGCGCCACTTTTCTACTCTCTCAGGCCACCCTAGAATATCCGTAGTAGGTCCCCACTGGCGGGCGGCAAGCTCGCCTTACTGTGAAAGGGGACTTGCCCAGTGCCGAGGGGACTGCTATAGTCCTCCTGTTTTTTTCGCCCAGCAGGCAGGAGGACAAGGAGGTCCCCATGACAGATAAGAACCCACGTATTCAATCTCTTGCGAGCCACGCAGGTCAGCCTGCGAGTCCACATGCATTATACGTGCTGTATAACGCCCTTGCACGTCACCCAGGTAACGAGCAGGAATTTCCCGACCGGGACTTTCGAGAATTTGTCAATCTATGGAGGTCGTTTGACCTAGAATCTCAAGTGCACTTCGAGGAAAAGTTGCGCAAGAACTACAAGAATCTGCTGAAAAACTCTGTCGATTCTGGAATGGATGTTGTCGGAAAATACTTGCGACCTGATCGGTCGGAATCCAACGACCGCTCCCATTGAGGGAGCCACCTCATATGCCGATATTGGCACACTTCTCGGCAGGCATGCTCAGGTGCTACACAGCCTCGACCTCCAGAAGCGCGGTCCCCACCTTGAGGAGAAGCGTAAGGTTTTCCTTTAGGACAATGCCGAGGTAGCCGTCGCTGTCGGCGTCCAGGGTGCGGTTGAACTGTTTCTCCGCCTGCTCACGGTCGATCCATCCGAGGCCGGCCCGGTTGGCCAGCTTGCTCGCGGCATCGAAATGATGGCCTGGCTGTGCCCTGATCTCGACCCGCAACACATCCGTGACCAGATCAGCAAGGTCGTTACGGAGCGAAACTTGCTGGTTCTTCCTACAATCCGCGGCGAGCCGGTCATAGGCACGCCGCATGCGGCGGACGACAGGTCGCAAGTTGTCCTCCGAGGCGTCTACCCACGGAGTGGGACGCGGGTAGGATGAGAGGACCACATCAAGAAACTCGTCGAAGGTATTCGGAAACTTTGGCCAATCCAACGGCATCGTCAAGCTCCTGAGAAAAACGGGACGGTCGGTAGGAAAGTCCCGGTTTGACTCCTGCCGCGCGGCATAATTCCTGGTAGCCAGGCTCGAGCGCTGTCAAACTGTCGGGGTCGATAACGATTTCGTTCCGCCACGCGTCGGGAAGGTAGCGGACCGCTTGTGCCCATGACGAACTGAGGCTCACCCTGGCGTGTAGCTGATCAGTCCAGGGTATATGCTGCTCGGTGTTGTACGAGGACAAGACGCGGCCCAAACGGAGAGCGGCAGCGAGCACCTCGGGTAGGGAGACTGTGGCTGGGAAAGCAACTGCGCAGCCGTCTTGATACCGCCGCGGCTTGGAGGGGACCATCCAATTGAGAGAGCAAGGTTCCTGGTCCAGTATGACACCCCCGTGCAGGCAAAAACTACTGTAGCAGAACTTGTAAAACAGGGTGTCCTTAGCATCGATCACTTGTTCTGGCGGCCAAGGGTTACCTGTAAAGGTTAGATGGCAGAAACGACTGAACTCAGGGGCACCGTCCAACACAGCGATCAAACGAGTTTGTGTACTTGTGTGCAGTTTGAGACTCGCCTCGATGCTTGCCAGGTCGGCTGCCAATTGCATGGGATTGGCCTTTGCCTCGATGGCGATATACGGACGCAGGCTCTTCCGTGCCCAGGATTGCCAAAGGATTTCTTCCGTCGGGGACCATGGAAGGAGCCTTGCCCGCAACCATTGATCTGAAAGAACGCGTTCGGCTTCCTCCCAGTCGGCCCTAGGGTCATGAGACATAGGACAGCCGCGCTTGATCCACACGTGGCCAGCGACACCGTTCTTTTGTGCAAAAGTCGGCACCTCGACTGTAGTGGCCATGATTAGTCTACCTTTCGCTTACAGCACCGCCTCTTTCTCCAAGAACCACAGACCTCCTACCGGAATGGTAAACATCCGATGAGCGGCTTGCAACCACCAATTGTGGGTGGTGTCCGTTCAGCGTTGCCGAATTGTCGTAAGTGATTGCAATAGAGCCAGTTGCTACATCGGCGCCGAAACGCCAGGGCTGCACCAGCCGCAGTAAAACAGCGCATTCTGGAGCTTGGCAACAGTGGATTGACACCACCCAATTGTGCAGCCAGGTGATGCGCATTCTCGTTACTCCTACCGGGTCTTCACCCACTGCTACCGCTTCCTCGCCAGTCGCCATCGCAAAGTGCTTCGAGGGATGTGGTAGAGAATCTGCTTGGTATTCTTCGCAGAGACAGGAAAAAGTCTTCGTACCAGGGTCCCGAAGTCCACACGGAAATCGTCAGGTGCTTAAAGTCTATTTTGACCTTGAGGCCTGCCCGCCTCAAGGTCCTTACCCCGATAAGCGGAAAGACCAATTCAGGACGGCGAGGAGTACGGTCGTAAAACGGAAGGCCTTGGTACAAAGGCAGGCGCAACGGTGTGACACGCAGTGAAGGAATGTTACTCACAAGCCAGAGACACGCCTTGCGGATCGGTAGTTCTTCCGTCATGTCATTTGCGGACCTTGCCCGCACAGTTCTTGGGTGGCGCCTGCACGAGTGGTCTAGACTTGCTTGCTCCAGATGACACCGCCAAGCACTGGCGTCGAGGGCGTTGCCCGTGTCGAACTTCCAGGGCTTACACCTGGCATCGTTAGGCGGAATGTCAACGCCCGGCTCTGTCAGAATGAAAGGCAACAGTGGATACCAGGTGATCGCACGCTTTCCCGCGTATTCAACTGGCACTTCTCGCAGCGGAAGGCGGTCAATGAAGAGTGGCATGCTGACGGAGAGAAGAGTTTCGTTCAATCCAGTGGGTAAGGGCTATCGACTTCGTCCGGAGGTTCTAGCTCAATGGGAGAGACGATGTATTCGTCGTCGGGTATTTCCTGGCGAGTACACTCGTTGTAAAGTTCAAGGTCCGTCTTGGCAATGCCTACTCGCCGGTTGCCGTGGTATGCAACCCACATTCCTGGATATTGCTTCAGTAATTCAGGAAGGTCTTTAATGAACGTACGAACAGATAGTTCGCCCAAGCTTAGCTCATGAGATGGTTTAGTGCGCTGTGGTACGATAAGATGAGTGAGCGCTTCTTCAGAAGTTGCAGGAAGACCAACCACTACCAGAGCAGATATTCCCCCGGCAGTGAGTTGGGTAACGATCCCAGGTGCAGGGGCTAGAAGGAAAAGCCAGCCCCTCAGAAGAGTCGCCAGATACCAGCTAGTGCTGAGCGCGGTGCAGTCGCTGTCAACACGCAAGGCGCTATCGAACTGTTTCTCCGCCTGCTCACGGTCGATCCATCCGAGGCCGGCCCGGCTGGCCAGCTTGCTCGCAGCATCGAAATGGTGACCTGGCTGTGCCCTGATCTCGACCCGCAACACATCCGTGACCAGATCAGCAAGGTCATCACAAAACCAAGTGACTATTTCTTTACGGCAATCGGAAGCGAGTCGTTGGTAGAAATGCCCTATGCGGGGGAGGACAGATCGCAGGTTGTCCTCAGAGGCATCTACCCATGGAGTGGGGCACGGGTAGCAGGAGAGGACCACCTCAAGAAACTCGTCGAAGGTATTCGGAAACTTTTGCCAGTCCAACAACATCGTCAAGCTCCTGAAGAATGCGGGACGGTCGATCAAAAGGTCGCCGTCTGACGCCTACCGCAGGATGCCACCTGTTCGTAGGCAGAGAATTCTCCCAACGACTACCTCGGCCAGATGCACGACGGTCGTACCGATGAGCGAAAAGCGGCAGAATTGATCCAATGCGTGGGGGAGAATCTGTATGGCGCAACTCATCGGACAACTCTTGACAGGGACAAAGCCGAGCTCCCTGGTCATCATCTTACACAACTGGGCATGGCAGAGAGAAGTGGATGCCCGCGGCAATTTGCCACACTCAACAAGCACTGCCTCACTGAGGGCAAGCTGGTAGTTGGGAAGCACTGTCAGTCGAATCCTCGGGGAGTAATCTTTACGTCCGACATTCCAAGGCGGGTATAGTGGACCCCGTTGTCTAGACCAAAAAAGTGCCTTCCTTAGCCACAGTCCCGGCGGATGGACGTCCGCTAGCCGGATACATCGGGCAGTATTCGCTGACCGAAAAGCCATCCTCTCCTGGTCTGAGGTTTCCGACGCATTCGAGCAAGTGATCGTTCCCTGGACTGCTAGGGAGTCAGCCCGGGTGTTCTTGCCGCCAAGCGAAACAAGCATCTTGCATATGGGTAGAAGCCTTGTCAAGCTCTTCACTGGTGTAGCTCTGGTGTAGCTTCTCCAAGCAAGGCCGGGCGAGCTTGACGGGTCGCCCTGTTCTCCCACGGGTTAGCTGCCCTACCACCAGGACCGCGAGAACATCCGACAATTAAGCATATTCTCTCTGTGCGTCACGAAAGCGTTGTGATGGAATGAGCAGAAGGCTGTTTAGAAGAGAGGGAATTCACTCCAGCGTAATCGAAACCCTCCCCAGGGTGTTGCGGGTCACCTTTTTCTGCCGCCGGTCGTAGAGCCGCGTACCCCCGCCTCTCTTTGGCCCGGCATTGCCGCAGCAGGGCTTCCTGGGCGGCGTCGATAGTGGCGAAGGACACGACGCGCGTTCGCCCCGAACAGCCGATGCGGCCCCATTCGCTGCTAAACAGCCAGAGGCCGAATAGGCCTGCACGTCCAGCCGGTAGAACCGCCGCATGTTGCGGGAGGGGTCGATGTGATAGAGGGCGACGGCGCTCATCTCATTGGGGTCGCCCCCACTCCTGCAACTCAACGAAAGGGAATGCGGGCACGGCGCGGGCATGGAAAGTGGGATCGGCGGTCACGAGCCGGGCGCGACTGGCTTCGACCGCTGCGCCCAGATAGAGACAATCCTGGATGGTGTGCCGGATTTGGAAGGCGATGGCCCGAGCGGGAATGATTAGCGTTTCGTCCGGCACCAGCCGCAGCGCGCCGCTGGCTAGACCTTAAACAAGTGAACTCAAAAACTGTCGCAAACGCAACCTATTGCAAGAACACAGCTTCCGTCGATTCTGGCATGGAAACGATTGCACGTTTCAGGTGAGCGCAACTACTTATGCACTCCTTAAATGAAGTCCTTGTAATATATAGTGTTACGGCAAAACGACCTCGGTCAGACAGAATGTCGTCGCTTGTTTAAGGGCTAGATCGGCCTCCCACGAGTCGCACGCTTCGCGCGCCCGCTCCAGCGACAGCTTCTGCTCACGGTAGCGGCGGAGAATTGCGCCCGTGACCTCGACCCGGATCCGAGTCGGTGCAATCAGAACCGAGGTGGATGACAACAGCGTTGCCTCCTCCTCCGAGCACCGTCTTGGTGATGCGTTCGATGTCGCCGGCCGGCATGTCCCACAGCAGAAGCTCGAAGGCTCCCGAAGGGTCCTTGCGCAGTTTCATGCACCTTCCCCCCAATCGTGACGGCGGCCGCAAACGGTCTGTGGCCGCCGCTCAACAGGTCTCCCTCCGGCAGTCACGGGACAACGCCCGCGATCTTCCCGATACTGACCGCCGACGCCAGGATGGAGGCGACTGTCGGCGCGATGTCCTTGATCCGGTTCCAGATCTTCTGGATGCGCCCCTCGTCCTTGGCCGGCTTCTCCAACTCGGCCTTCAGTTTGGCCAGGTCGTCGGCGGCGTCAGACTTGTCGCCCTCGGCGATATTCAGGTTGGCCAGCGCTTCCGCCGCCTCGGTGAACTTCTGCTTGAGGTCATTATCCAGGCCCGACTTCTGGACCTGCGTGATGATGTCTCTCGCCTTTAGGCTGGCGTCCGAGCCCACGGCCGAGCCGGTCACGTCGCCGCCGATGCTGATCTTGTCACCCACGTGTTGGTCTCCTTTCTTGAAGGAACTGATGATGCCGGCCTCCACGCGGGCGCCGTCGCCGATGGCGCATCCGGTGTAGTGGTTGGTCGTGTGGACCGGCTGTTGCTTGACCGGCATGGCGCTCTTGGCCCTACTCGACTTCGATTCGCCCTTGTCGAACCCACCGGTCGGGAGGCCAAGCTCAACGAAACGTTCCCGGAGGGTGACGGCGATGTCCTCGTGGGTTTCCATCACCCGACGCTGCATGTTCGCAAACGCCGTCAGGCTCGGTTGCAGCGTGTTGAGGTCGATGCCGAGGTCCGTTGCCCAGTCGCGGACCGTCTGGTAATGGTTGGTGATCACTTCGAGGACGTTCGCCGATGTCTCCGCCCGTCACTTCTTCGGCGGACCTCCGTCGGTATTCGTCGTGCCGCCCTTCTTCGCCGACGGGGCGGCGGCCCGCAACTGGGTCAAGAGGCGGTTGGTCTCCGATAGGTCTTCGCCCTCTGTGAGTCGCCGGCCACCGTAGGTGGCCGGCCGCAGCACCTCTTGGAGTAACACCTTTTTCGGACGCGGTTGATCGCTCACGGTGTACCTCATCAGCGTCGTCAGCCAAACCTCATTAAACCGTCATTCTACCACCGAATGCTAAAAGTGTTCGCCTGTTCAGAAAACGGCCGGCGGCTGATCGACCGCCGTCGTGACCTCAATGGTCTCCGCCGCCACGCTGGCCTGGCTCCCGACCGCAGAAGCGTTGACGTCACCGATGATCGTGATGACTTCGCCGGTGTGAACGACCGTCGGCTCCGGGCTCCAGGCGTCCGAGTCGTCGTGGCCGGCGTCCACCTGGACGAGCTTGATGCGGTAGTAGGGCTTGAGCTGGCCCACGAGATCGACGCAGACGCGGCTGCGCTCCAGCAAGTCCTTCTCGTCGAAGTTGACCAGGACGAAGAACGCCCCGGCGCAGCCCTCGGCCTTCTCGTGGCCGGGCTTCTCGGCGTTGACGGCGTTCCAGAAGCGGCGGTTGCGGGCCAGTTTGGCCTCGATCAGGATCTTGGCCGTCACATCGCCGAGCGTGAACTGGACGGCACCGCGACCGACATTCTGGGCCGGCTTCACCTTGATGCCCCTGTCCTTGCAGTAGTGGGTGACGATGCCCAGTAGCAGCATCTGGGCCGCCCGCTCGTCCTTCTTCGTCCGGTCCTTCCGCCATAGGCAGCGCCAGCCCTCGTGCAACTCGATAAAGTTGCGGAACTCGTCCACGGCGGCACCCAGGAACTGGACCAGTTCCTGAACGTCGCGGACTTCGCGGACCAACGGGCGAGCCCCGCAGTATTCCTGGGTCGGCCGCGCCCAGCCGACCAGCCCTTTGTTGTCGGCCCCCAGGTCGTACGGTGTCGGCTTTTGCTTCTCGACAGTCTGGACGTACTCCTCGACCAAGCGCGGGTTGCGCCGGGCCACCGCAATAATGTCCTCCTTCGACACCCGCTTGCCAACGTCGCGGTTGAAGTTGTTGCGCAGCGCCTCGGACTCGTGGT
>JBGQLF010000234.1:0-9866 GCA_041499985.1 Gemmataceae bacterium | reverse complement strand
GGCTTGCCGCTCCATCATCAGATCGAGGATGCAGCGATCGAATGCCGCGACCATGCCCGCTTCGTAGTCGGCGAGAATTGCATTGCCCCAGGTGCTTTCCGTGGCCAGCCGCTCCAGGCAGGTGGACCGCTTCGCTTGCAGTACTTCCAGGCGGATCGCGATGGCTTGCTGATCTGTCGTGGGCATGGGGCTGTTCCTGGCGCTGGGATGCGTTGTAGGCTCTGTGCAGTCTATGCCTTCGACGGGTTCCCACGGTAGCTCAGTCGCCCCTGCCGAACGACCGGAACAGTCGGATGATCTGCTGCGGGTGCCACCACGGGCTTGCTGTTTGTGCAGCTGCGTTCACTTCGGTTAACGGGGTTTACATATCAACGCTAGTTCACGTTAACACACTCTGCTTTTCGCGCAGCGATTCTTGCCCAGTCATTCCGCCGACGCCAGAAACCGGAAGCACTCAAACCCTATCGCCATCGTAAGTTAACGCACGTGGAAGAGCTTCGTGGGCTGAGGGTGTCACCGCTGGCACAGGAAATGCTTATTCCCTACTAACAACACATCCCCCTGAACGTCCGCTGTTCCGCTCCACAGGAGGAATGCTTCCATGCGTTGCTTATGCCGAATCGCAGCACTGATCAGTCTCGCTTGGGTCGTCTTGGTGCCGGTCCCGAGCAGGGCCGACTCGGTCTTCGTGCAGACGAACCTGGTGACAGATGATCAGACTGTCAATCCCGCCGTTCTTACCGACACGAACTTAAAGAACCCCTGGGGTATTGCGTACAGCCCGGCCAGTCCCTTTTGGGTTTCGGACAACGCGACCGGAGTGGCTACCCTCTATAGGGTGGACCCCCTCCTGAACGTCCCGACCAAGGTGGCACTTACCATCAGCATTCCGGGCGATGGCTCCGTGACCGGCCAGGTGTTTAACGACGGCAACATGGGAGGAGCTTTCAACCGTGACCTCTTTCTTTTCGTCAGCGAGGACGGAACTATCTCCGGCTGGCGCGGCGCCCTCGGAACGACCGCCGAAATCCTCCAGCTCAGCGACGCTGCGAACGTCTACAAAGGGGTGGCGCTGAGCACCATCGGGGGGCATTCGTATCTGTATGCCGCCAACTTCCGGGCCGGCACGATCGATATCCTGAAAGGCGACGCGGGCGCCCCGAACCTGATGGGATCCTTCACTGACCCGACTCTTCCCAGCGGTTACGCACCGTTTGACATCCAAAACCTGAATGGTACGCTCTACGTCACTTATGCGCTTCAGGACATGGCCAAACATGACGATGTCCCAGGGGGGGGCAACGGTTTCGTGGACGCCTTCGATTTGCAGGGCAACCTGATTCGCCGGATTGCCACTCAGGGCGTGCTCAACTCGCCCTGGGGGCTGGCGATCGCGCCCAGCGGATTCGGCCCGTTCGGCGGCGACCTGCTGGTCGGCAACTTCGGCGACGGGACGATCAACGCCTTCGCACTCGACGGCAGCGGCCAGGTCGGCACTCTCAAGGCTGATAGTGCCGGCCACTCCCTGATGATCGACGGCCTGTGGGGATTGCGATTCGGCAACGGGGTCGGCGCCGGCAATACCGACTTCCTCTACTTTAGCGCCGGCCCCAACGGTGAAACGGACGGCCTCTTCGGCAGCATTGCGCTGGCCCCCGCCCCCGAACCTACCAGTCTCGCCCTGCTCGGTATCGGTGCCATCGGCTTGGGCGGCTATGCCTGGCGGCGGCGGAAGCAACATGCCTCTTGAATCTGTCCGCAGCCGTCTCCCGGGCAGCCTGGAATTGGTCCGGCTGCCGCCTATCGAATGGTCCCGTCGAGCGGGCCTGCGGGGTTCCCCGCACGGGCTTGCCGGGTCCCGTGTCGGACCCAGGCCCACCTCGCCACGGGGTATCATGAAAGGAGAAGATCGTGAAGAAGTTGTATCGGGGGGCACACGCCCTGCTCATGCTGGTGGCATACGGGATGACGCTCGGAACTGCCCGGGCGGACATCATCGACATCAGTGATTTTGGGGATGGTATCCCCACTGTGGCCAGCAACAGCGGGACCGGGATTTCCATTCTGGCGAACGGCCCCGAGTTCGTCCACTTCACGTATGCGAGCCAGCAGACCAATGGTGCCAGTACTGCTACCTTCGTCCAAGACCTCTTGGAGGCCGATCGCTCCGTAAGCGACCGGTTTATCATCACACAGACCAATGGATCCAATCTCCTCGATATCCAATTCTACTCGGACCCAGGGATCCCCCCGATCCCGCAAGGTGCGGTCGTACTCGATAGCTTCCCCGAGGATGGCAGCTTCCAAACGGTCTTCCTGTACTTTGGGGGCGGAGCACAGGCTACGGATAACTTCCGGGTTCTGTCCGACGTCGGCTCCGAGAACGATCCAGGTGCTGTGCCCGAACCTGGGAGCCTCACGCTTCTGGGGCTTGGTGCTATCGGGTTGCTCGGCTACGCTTCTCGGCGGAGGAAACAGGCCGTGTGAGAGCGATCCCTGAGCAAACACGGATGCCTTCCTCCAAGTACAGGCCCGAAGCGCCAGCAAGGGAAGCCATCGTCCCTCGCTGGCGCTTCGGGCTTGTATCGGAGAGCTAACGGGTGTGCGTTTCTTTGTTGCCGGGTTAGGCTTTCTGCCGCGCCCTTCAGCGCGCCCACAACTTGCGATCGAGGCTGCGATAGCCAATCGCCTCGATGACGTGCCCCGGCTGGATCGCCGCCGATCCTTCCAGGTCCGCCGTGGTGCGGGCCACGCGCAGAATGCGGTCATGCGCCCGGGCCGACAAACCCAGTTCTTCCATCGCCGTCTTCAGCAGGGTCCGGCCCTCGTCGTCCAGCGCACCATAGCGCCGCAACTGCCGGCTGGACATGCGGCTATTGAGGCGGGCACTCTCTGTACCAAAGCGCTCGCGCTGAGCGAGTCGGGCCCGGTCCACCTGCTCACGCATGACGACACTGGCGGTCCCATCCGCATTCGCGGCCAATTCCTGGAAAGGCACGGTGGGCACCTCGATGTGCAGGTCAATCCGGTCCAGGAGAGGTCCACTGATGCGGCCCATGTAACGCTCAATCTGGATCGGCGTGCATTTGCAGCTGTGCTTGGCATCCCCCAGATAGCCGCACGGACACGGATTCATCGCCGCCACCAGGATGAAACTGGCCGGAAACGTCGTGGACGTCAGCGCCCGGGAAATCGTGACCTGCCCTTCCTCGAGCGGTTGGCGCAGCACTTCCAGGCTGCGGCGGTTGAACTCGGGCAGCTCATCGAGAAACAGCACGCCATGATGGGCCAGGCTGATCTCGCCGGGAGCAGGCGTACTGCCGCCGCCGACCATGCCGGCGTCGCTGATCGTGTGATGCGGCGAACGGAATGGCCGCGTGGCCAGCAGTGGCTCATCGGGCTTGAGGCGTCCCATGGCACTGTAGATGCGCGTTGTCTCCAGACTCTCGGGGGGAGTCAGCGGCGGCATGATCGTGGGCAGACGCCGTGCCAGCATGGTCTTGCCCGTACCAGGCGAGCCAATCATGAGCACGTTGTGGACATTTTTGCTTACGCATCGGTGAACCCTCATGTTGGTGTCTTCCGCGGGGCCTTCACCTTTGACGGCGCCCGCGGAGTCGGAATGGCCAAGCGGTACAGGGCCATCCTAATCCGGCTGCGGGCGCTTTGCACTTGCCCGCTTGCCAGCTGCGCCATTTTCTCCACGGCGCTGGGGCAGACAGGACGGAACGGGACACTTCTCACCGAGGCGAACGTTCAAGTTCTACCCAGGGGCTGGCTTCTCTGCCTTCGTCTTCCGTTGCCCAGCGGCGGGGCCCTTGCGGTGGAAGCAGGGGATGCCGAGCAATTGCCGCTGGCGGCGGACCGCGCCGAGCGTCCGGCCGGTCCGGCGGACAACTTCACTGTCGGGAATGTTCCCCAGCAAGGCGTTCTCTTCTGGTGTCCAGGGCCTTGCGATCCATGAAGTGGTGGCTCTTTGGTCGATCACTCCACGGCTTGCCGCTCCATCATCAGATCGAGGATGCAGCGATCGAATGCCGCGACCATGCCCGCTTCGTAGTCGGCGAGAATTGCATTGCCCCAGGTGCTTTCCGTGGCCAGCCGCTCCAGGCAGGTCAACCGCTTCACTTGCAGCACTTCCAGGCGGATCGCGATGGCTTGCCGATCGGTCGTGGGCATGGGCAGTTCCTTGCGCTGGGATGCGTTGTCGGCTCGGTGCAGTCTATCCCTTCGACGGGTTCCCAGGGTAGCTCAGTCGCCCTTGCTGAATCACCGGAACAGCCGGAGAATTTGCTGCGAGTGCCGCCACGAGCTTTCTGTTTGTGCAGCTGCATTCACTTCGGTTAACGGGGTTTACATATCAGCGATAATTCACGTTAACACTCTTGGCCTTCCGGGCAAAGATTCTCGCTTGGCCATTCCGCTGGCGCCAGAAACCAGAGGTTCCCAAGTGTCCTTGTCAGCGAGAGTTAGCACGCCGGAGAAAGCTTCGTTTGATTATCCTGCGGCCTCTGGCACAGGACATGCCTCTCTCCAACAGCATATCCCCCTGAACGGCCTCTGTTCCTGGAGACAGGAGGGCGTGGCTACATTGCATTCTCCAGGTCAATAGGTGTTCCGTAATGAAAACTCGTATCCCTCTTGGGGCTGCCTGCCTCTTGTTGGCGGTCGCTGGAAATGCCTCGGCCATCGTTATTTTTCCGGACCCAGGCAGTCCTCCCCCTCTAACAAGTTTTCTATTGGACCCCGATACCTTTGATGGGCAAACGAATCTGCCGTCGCTTGTCGTGGGTGGAGACGTGGTGCTGCTGGAGAATGGGAGTAGCCAAGCTCCCAGCAATTGGAGTGATGTATTGCGTTTCAGCAACAATCCCAACGTGCCTGCGTCGGCGACGGATACGACGAGCACGGTGTTCCAGTTCTCAGACCTGGAGGCGGGTTTCGCGGCAAACTTTGTGCTTTCGAGCAATGTCCGCTTTGTGCAAGAAACTACAACGGGCGTGGGTACGGAGGCGGATATCACCATGTATGTGGCGAGCAATCACAGCTTACCCGTCGCTGGGACCAACACATACAACATCCACAGCGACGCCGCCCTCTCGCCCGAACTCCCGGACCCCGGTCCGGAAGGCGTCCCCGAACCTTCTAGCCTCGCCCTGCTCGGCCTCGGCGGCCTGGGCCTGGCCGGCTATGCCTGGAAGAGGCGGAAGCAGATGGTGTGACCGCGAACCTTGAGCACACACGGGTGCTCTCCTCCAAGGCGAAAGCCCCGACCAGCCGTCATGGCCGCCGGGGCTTTCTTTTGTTCTAGGAGAAGACTCCCTGGTGCCTGGATCACTCGCTGAACTGTTTGAACCGCCTGGTCGTTACTCGGATGTATTCGCACTCTCCTTGGCCCAATCTCCTCACGCTGTCGCTCAGGTCATGGGCGCCACCAAGAACGATCAAGCCGAAGGTTGCCCCGTCCAGTACCGCTTTCACTTGGGCGTCGTGGCGGGCCTCCAGTTTGTCCCGGTCGATCCTCACCTTCCCCTCCGGGGTGATCGGTTTGGCCCGGTCCAGTAAATCGGAATCGTCCAGCGGCAGTACCTCCTCGATCTCACCAGCAATCAGCAGCCGGCCAGCGGCACCCAGTTCCAGGAGCCGGACCTTGTGCAGGTCGAGCAGCTCGGTAATCCCGCTCTCGACTTTCTTGGCCTCTGCATAGCGGTCGATCTTGGTCCGGCCCGTTGCCTCCATCCCTTGCAGCAGTTCCCGGACATCGAAAAGTTGCTGTTTCAGTTGGCGGATTTGCTTCTGTTCCATCGCTCGGAGAACGCCGACCTTCTCCGCGTAGTTCGGGACGTCTTTCGCAGTCAGCCCCTCGGCATAGATCCGCTTCAAGCCGTGGTGTCGGATCAGACAGCGCAGCAAAGCCATCTGTTCTTGCTGGACCGCCTCCACCTCCAGCAGATGCTCCTGATACAGCCGGTCGATTTCCTGGTCCGAGAGTTCCCTGCCAGCACCGTTGCGTAGATCGAGGGCGTAGAGGTCTCCTGGAACGAAGTGCCAATCCCGCAGATGGATGATGCGATGGGTAGGCTTGTCAGTTCCAGCATCGACCTGAACCTGAACGACTCCGGGTAATTGCCGCAGAATGTCTTCCAACCGAACGTTGAGGTCATCAAGTCGGGCTTTACTGTCGGGAAGATAGTTGGCGACGACTCGGGCCGCTTCTTCTTCCTGTTCGGCGACCAGCTTCTTCAGCGTCGGGATTCGGTTCTGAAATTCAGGCTGCTGTTGCGGGAAATAGTGGCTTTTGAAGTAGAGGAACACGCCCAGCGCAACCGACCCGGTCCCTATGGCGAGCACAACGGGAAGGGTATTCTGTCGCATCGGTCCCCCATGACTCTGTTCTCCGGATTGCCCAACCGGCAACGCGGCGTCCAATAGGAGCCGGTGAGCAAGCGATAGCGTTCGGCGTCGTTCACGTGAACCACTCCCGCAACCGAAAGCACGCTCACCGGTCCATAAGGATCAGGGCCCCAGTGATGATCGCTAGCAGCGCCAGTACGGTCCCGATGCCCGCGAAGCTCATCGCTGGCACCAACTGGACGACCCCGTGGGCGATCAGCCAAATCCCCAGCAGCAGCCTGCTGACTCGCGGTTTGAACCAGCTCATGGAAACACCTCTTTCTTTGCATCAGCGGTCGAGAACGGCTACAGCCGTCGGCCGATAAACTCGCCATCCGTGCGGCCGCGGCAGCAGCTCCAGGTTGAAATACGGTTCAAAGCGTATTCCTCGCTCCATGATTCCGTCGGCAGTGTCCACTCCTCTGCTGGCGAAAGGAGTCATTGACCGGAGCCGGAGTAAAATCGTCCCGCCGCAGGGGCCGCCCCAGTCGCTTTTCGAGACAGGGAATGCAGGCCATCACATCGGGTCCGTAGCCGGCCCGTTCCCACAGCTCATCGTGAACCATGTAATACTCCGCAGACTGGCCGCAATCCACACAAGCGTTGCTGGGCAGCACCCTCTTCCGGCGTTTGCTCGGCATGGCTCCTCCCTCAGCTTGCCGACAGTACGCGGCCGTACCGTCACGCGCTGCTGTTACAGCCCTGTGGGCATTTCCACAAGTCCCGGGGCAGACGGCCACCCGGGCTGATCTCGGGAGACCAGCTGGCGCCGCAGCGCTTGCAGCCCAGGATCGCGTGGGACAAATCGAGTATCTGTACTCCGACTCTGGCCAGGTCCGCTTGCGCGAAGAGTGGGTCCCGTCGCGTTGGTGTCGTCTCTGCCACCCTTGTGTCTCCTTTGTGATCTTCACTCCGGCGTCGTCTGCCGAATAAGCCGCGGCTACCGAGGCGATCCCGTAGCGAAACGGCAGCACGCGGCCAAGGCTCCATAAGGCTTGCTTCTACTCAGGGCGGCATTCTGAACCGGGAATGATAGCGCTCCAGGACCTCGGCGAGCGGAACGGGGGCAGGGCGGATCGTGCCGTCCCACATGCGCCGGCTGATCTTGGGGATACCCAGGATGCGCCGCATCCTCATGACGCTCACGTAGGAGCGTGTCCCCAGAAGGGCCGCCAGATCCTTGTCCGGCATCGTGCCCAGCCGGGCCAGCTCCTCGGGCTTCCAGATACGATCTCCCTGGGGTCCGCGGTGATCGCCTGGAAACGGCCGCGGTGGTCGGCGCTTCGGTTCGATGCGTCCCTTGGGAGGCAAGGACAGCTCCAGCCGGATCGCCGCGCGGGTGAGGTAGTACGCCATGTGCCGGTTCAGCCGCCGCTGTCCCGCCGTGGCGTCCCGGATCAGCGCTTCGTGGCAGCCGGCCACGTTGGCGAAGGCGGACCGGGTCAGGCCCGCGGCGGCCAGCGCCTCCCGAGCCAACTGGGGCGTCCACAGGTAGTCATCGAGCAACATGCTCGCGTCGAAATCGTGCTGCCGGGCCAGGATCGTCAGGCGGGCGTAGTGCCGAACGGAGGCACGCGGGCAACCCTTCTCCCACCAGGCGGTGACGGTGTTGTCCCGGACTCCCAACCGGCTGGCTAGCGCGCCCGCGGTCCAGCGGCAATGCAGGCACAGACAGAAGACGGCGCGGCGATCACTCCAGTCGATGGCGCCGGCCTCTTCGGTACGCTCGAAGCGCGTATCCACGGCGAGACCGCGCAACCGGGCCGTGGGCTTGGCACCCAGGCGCGGGACCTGACCCGACAGGTAGGCGACGAGGCGCAGCTTGCTCAGGCGCAGCTTGCTGGCCAGCTGGTCCAGGGTCAGGCCGGCATGCAGGCGCAAGGCTTCCAGCCGCGGCGGCGTCCACTCGCGGTAGAGCGCTTTCAGCTCGCGGCCCTCGATGCCGGAGAGGCTGCGGTAACTGACCCAGCAGCGATGGTGAAAGCGCAGCTCCAGATCCGGGGGCCCCACCGAGCGCGCCACGGTATGGCTCTGGATGTCGCCGAGGGCTTCCCAACACCAGGCGCAGCGGCCGCCGCGGCGTTCATAGTGGAGGTCGTAGGCAGGCATGGCTTACCGCTCTTGCGTCTTCTCCTCTGGGACACTGTGGCCCAGGGCGCGCAACTCGCGCGCGAGCCGCGCCGCTTCCTGGCGGCAATGCAGCGCCAGTGCCGAGTCCTTCTCGTGCTCGGCTTCCTGGGATCGTTCCCGCGCCTGGTGATAGTGCTCTAGGAGCAGCTGAATCATCCGGTTCATGATGGGTCCTTTCTCCCAGCGGCGCAGGTCGTAGGTAGGCAGGGTACTCAGCTCGCCTCATCCAGTCCGATCGAGTTCCGTCCGCTTGAGTGTGCGAAAGACCTGCGCCGCGATCCACGGGGCGCCGCCGCTCTGAGTTTCCAGTCTTCGCAGATTTCCCTGCTCATGTGGTCCAGGTCGGGGAACAGCGTCGCCCAGTTGACGCCCACTGCCCTTAGTTCTGTGAGCAGGAGTTCCTTGCTCATCCCGGGAATCAAGAAGCGCTTGGCATTCGCTGGAGTCTCGCTGATTTCGGGACAGCCTGGCATGTGCAGAGTGAAACAGGCCCCCTGTTGCAGCATGCGCCCGGCCTGCCAGTCGGGCGTGATCGGAAGAATGAAGCCGTCCTTGGGCCGTTCAGCCACCCCAAACAAGTAGCTGATTGTCGTGGCAACACTCGGGTGCCGCTGGTCGGCAGGGTGCACAGGTACGTATGGCCGTTGACTAGGGTCGCTGTTTCCCAATGTGAGCCGCTTGTCGGGCACAACGGCGATGACCTCGCCATCTTGCTTTGGTTCACCAGAAACGGCGAAGAACAAGGCTGCCAGGGGGTACATCGTCCAATCCAACAGGCGCGTGGGAAACCCGTGGTGCTGTGCCAGGAAGTAGATGTCAATGGGATCGGCATTCGCTGGCAACAAGGATGTTCCCTTACGCCGGAACTCATTGTTCAGGCTTCGCTCAGCTGTCTCTAATCCCTTGGCATCAATCTCAGGATCCTTGTTCGGATTGATCGTGAACTGTTTCGCGCGGTTGACAAAATCGTCACGGAGAACACCGGGAAGCAGCTTCCAGGATGCTTGGGCGTGACCGCGATACCAAAATAGCGGAGGTAGCTCTGCTTCGAGGACTTGCAACTTCGCCATTTCTGCGATGAAGACGCTCAGCGATTTGATTTTCCTTTCCTTAGTCACGCTTACCTCCGCTCCTTGTCGTCCTCGGCTTCATGCGCTCGTTCCTGCACCTGGCTGTAGTGGTCCAGGAGCAGCTGAATCGACCGGTTCATGATGGGTCCCTTCTCGGCTCAGACCGGAAGGGCCTCGGCCCGGTCCAGTTGCGCACCGCGTTCCAGCACGAGCCGCGCCTGGACATGGTTCCACGGCTTGCCGCGGCGGGTGGTGTGCCCTTCCTCGTTCAGC
>JBGQLF010000233.1:0-9882 GCA_041499985.1 Gemmataceae bacterium | reverse complement strand
ATGCTCCGCGGGCTGAGGCCAAGCTCCGCCGCGGTCCGCGTCCGGTTGCCGCCGTTCTGTTTCAGACTCGCTTGCAGCACACGGCGCTCGTACTCCTCCACCGCTTCGGTCAACGACAGCTTTTGCCGGCACGCTGTTTCGGCCAGCGTATCCAGTGAGTCACTCGCGGCGACGGGCGGCAGCGGATGAGCCAGGATCTTCACCATCCAGCGGGGCAAGTCTTCCATCTGCACCGGCGTGCTGCTGTCCTTGTGAACCAGGATCTCCCGGATCAGGTTCTCCAGCTGCCGGCTGTTGCCCTCCCAGGGCAGGCCTCGCAGGGCCTCCAACACGCAAGGGTCAAAGTCGCGCACCGGTTGCTCCCGGTCCTTCTGGTGGATCTTCAGGAAGTGTCGCGCCTGCACTTCAATGTCCTCCGGCCGCTCGCGCAGCGGGGGAATGCGGATCTGGAAAACATTCAAGCGCTGGTACAAGTCAGCCCGAAAGGATCCTTCCGCCACCATCCGTTCCAGCGGCCGATTCGTCGACGCCAGGATGCGTACGTCGATCGGGTACTCCGCATCGTCGCCGAGCGGTAAGAGCCGCCCCTCCTGGAGCACCCGCAGCAGCTTCGGCTGCACGTCCAGGTCCAGCTCGCCCACCTCGTCCAGCAGCAGCGTGCCGCCGTTGGCCGCTCGGAACAGCCCCAGGCGATGGCTGTCAGCCCCGCTGAACGATCCCCGGGCATGACCGAACAGCGTGCTCTCCACCAGACTCTTGGTCAGCGCCCCGCAATTGAGCGTCACCAGCGGCTTGCCACAGCGGCGCGGGTCGAGAGCGTGAAGCACTTCGGCCAGGCGCTGCTTGCCGGTACCCGTCTCACTCACCATCAAGACCGGTAAGTCGCTGCAACGACTGGCCTTGATCACACTGCGAAAGACCTCGCGCAGGGCCTGGCTGGAGCCGAGCAACCCGTGGTCAGCGAACAGGCGGCTCAGCTGTTCATCTTCCTCGACATGGGTCTGATGAGCGTGTAGGAAGCGGCACAGGCCTCGCCGCAGGTCGTCCACAAAAGTGGGGGCCCGCGCGTTGAGGACCTGGCGAGCCCCGGCGGCCAGCAGCTGGCAACAGACGCGGAGGGGCAAGCAGGTGGTGTCGCTATAGACCACCACGGCCAGCCGCTGGCCGTAGCTTTGCAAGAACTGGAGCAGCGGCGTCTGGGCGACCTGGGCACTCTCCGTGGTAGTCTCAGGCTTGGCAGGCCAGCGCAGTGGGAGGGCTGCGGCCGCCGGCGCTCCTTTCTGGCAGCGCCGCTCCAGGGCTTCCAAGCGGCTCTCGTGCACGACGGATAGATTCGGCTCTAGCGCGGCGATCAGCTCGGCGGCGCGACCAGGCTCCGGATCGCAAAGCACCAGGGCAGGAGAGGCAAAACTACGCGGCAAAGAAGCTGGGGAATATAGGCGATGCATGGTCTTAGCTCGAAGAGATTGGGCATTTTCATCCGACGACACCCTCGGCGCTCCGTACGGGCTCGACCTACCAGCAGCATTCCCCTCACCAGGCGCCGAACGACTCCGGCGAGGCGAATTCCAGCACGCTGACATTGCCTGGGCCAACCCCTGTCCTCATCCCGTGGCTGGATCCAAGCCGGTGCTCGGACCCCTACCTCACCACGAGTCTGAGCTCGGGCCGGAACGGCTTGGGGTTAAGGGAGCATTCCAGAAATTCTGTGACCCGGCCCTTCGCCGCTTTGGGGTGGGTCGTGTGTGTGGACCACCGAATTCCGGATCCGGGGCACGTCCGACCGGTCGGTGTGTCCCGATGTGAATGTGGAAGAGGGAACCCAAGAGCCGAACCCCATTGTTCTGCATCTCCCAGGGAAGTGATTCCTCCGTTCGGACGAAAGCGTCATCGCTGCGGGATCTCCCGAAGGAGGATCCCGCCAACAGAGGCCGCAACGTAGTGCGCTCAGAAGGTTAGCGCGAGCCCTCTCGAGTACTGCGGTGCGTGACGTCTCACTCGCAGCGAGTGAGCACCCGAACGGACAAACCAGGATTGGATTTCTGTGTTTCTTGAACGGGACAACCCAGCGGGTGGTCGGAGAGTCGAGGCGTGGAACAGATTCCTCAGGAGCCTCTCGCCCGTTCGTTCTCTCCTTTGGAAAAGAACCCGGAATCGTCTAGGCCAGGTGTACAGATAGTATTGATCAAGGCGCGTCCGAATGCAAGACCTTTAGCACCAAAATATCTAGTTTTTCTGGGTGATTGATCAGTCCGAGCTTGGCAAGCTCGCTGCCTGGAGTAATGCCCGCAGCCTCGAGCCACGATCCGCTCTGCCGTGCTTGGACGTCTTCTCAAAGGTAGGGGGGAATCGCCGACAGAAAGGAGGCCAAGAGCGCCCGTAGCGCCCGCAGGGCTCTTGGTCCACTCGGGTGCTGATCGGATCGAATGGAGTTTACGGGCGCTGTCGTTGGGCGATGGTACTGTGCAACATGCGCCCTCTCCATTCGATCCGATCAGAACCCGTCAAGGTAGGTACGGGCCAACAACCCAAGGCGTCCGGCCGAGAGACTTACCTGCACCAGAGTTCTTGACAACAACGCTCTCAGGACAAGCGACGCCCTTCTGGTCCTGGCAACATGGGCAGTCCTCACAAGGACGGTACTCTTCACGCATCCTTGGACATGACCTGAGTGGTTGCGACCACCAGGGGCGTCGATCTCTTCGGCCCGCTGCGCGGTAGGTAGATTTCAAAGCACGTGTCCTGGTCAACTTCGCCAGAACAATCGATCCATCCGCCGTGTAGTCCGACCACGCCAAAGACGAAGGCCAGACCCGAGCTGGTACCTTTGCTGGATTCGTCCGCCGTAAAGGAAGGTTCAAAAAGGCGCGAGCGGATCACGGCGGGCATCTCCGACCCTGCTTCACGGACGCGCAGTCGCACAAAACCTTCCACATTCCCCGGCGCAGACGTCCCACCACTGTCTTCCTCCATCCCGACATTCTCGGTCTCCAGGACCAGTCGCCCCCCGTACGGCATGACATCCCGCGCATTGAGACAGAGGTCCAGGACGACTTCGTGGAGGAGGAGCGCGTCGCCTTGAACTGACCAAAGCTGGGGGGCCGAGGAAAACTCGATGGCCAGACGAGGGCTGAATAGGCAGGACAGGGTATCCACCACCTCTCCGACGACCTTGTTCAAATCCAGCGGTTCCAAGTGCGGCGACGGCGGCGTGAACAAATCCATCGAGCGCTGGATGATCTCACCGGCCCACGCGGCGGCTTGCTCAACGGCCACAAGGCATTTCCGTTCCGGAGCCTCTTGGGGCAGTCTCGACGCCACCGAGGAGATGCTCCCCAGGATACACGTCAGCAAACGACTAAAATCGTGAGCCAGGCCGCTCGTCTCAAGGCCCGGCGAATCGGTCTTTTGTTCCTGCTGGAAGGGCGATCTGCCACCCACCCACCCCCGTTGCTGGCGCTGCCACCGAGCCCGTTCCCGGAAGACCACCACGAAGCCGCTCAGGGCTTCGCTGCTATCGTGAATGGCCGCCACCCAGCCATCCACGGGGATCTCCCGGCCCTTGCCAAGGAGGAGGCTGCGTTCTTCAAACCTGGCCGCATGACCTTCTCGAAGTGCTTGGATCGTGGGAATCCCGAGCGGGCAGCGCCTGTCTTGATGGATGAGTTGGCAAACATCCAACAACTCCTTCCCGATGGCTTCCGCGCGCGCCAAGCCGGTCAGACACTCGGCGCTACGGTTGACCATGCTGATGCACCCCCTGGCATCCGCGACGATGACGGCATCGTCGATGCACTGAATGATGGAGGTGAGCCAGTGATGGGCCTCCTTCCACATCCTTTCCGTCTTGTGCTTGGAGAGGGCGAGTTGGATGGTAGAATGTAATTCACGTTCTTCGTAGGGCTTGATCAAGTAACCATAGGGTTCGGTTGCCGTGGCCCGCTGCAACGTCTCGTCATCCGCATAGGCCGTCAGATAGACAACGGGGACGTCATGCTTTTTGCGGATTTGCTTGCCGGCTTCGATCCCATCCATTTCCCCCTTCAGGACAATATCCATCAAGACCAGATCGGGGTGCAGCGCTTCCGCCTTTTCCAGGGCTTCCGTTCCTGAAGACGCGATCGCGGGAACAACGTATCCCAGGCTGTTCAGCTCCAGCTGGATGTTCCGAGCGACAACGCCTTCGTCTTCCACGACCAGGACATGAGTGCTTGCCATGATGATAATTTCTCTCTTTATATTTCAATATCTGAAATAGGATCTGAAAATAGACTACGCTTTTGCTCTCTTAAGTAAGTCCCCGGAATCGGGAACGTGGGGCAGACATTCCTGTCTGCCAGGACAGGGCAGACGGCAGACAGGAATGTCTGCCTCACTATCTAGTTCAGTTCGTGAAGCTGCTCGGCAGCAGGTCTGTCACAATGGAATGGGCTCTTCTCGGAACATTCCAGGAAAACTGTGAAAGAACACGTGCAGGCCTCCTGGGAGCAGCTATCCGTACTGGAGCGATCCGGAAGAGCAGAGCTCTTGATCCCCCCCGGAAGACCTGGCATTCTGCCGTGGAACTCTCGTCGGGGCCGCGGGACCAGCCGATACGCGAAGTGGGCCGTTATCCGGCGGCGCCGTTGTTTGCGAGGGGGGGGCCGGCTCGTTGTCTTCGTGAGGCGTCGAAGGGTCTTGAAGGCCTCGAGATCCAGGTGATCAAAAACGGCTACGCCATCCTGGCGCAAAGATTCCACCGTGTCCTCTTCAAGACCGTAGCCGTGCACGGCCAGTGGACACGATGGAAGCGTGGCCAGGGAGTCCTTCAGTACCTCCTCCTGCTGGAAGGAGACCAAGGAATTCCAGTCGTACAGCACGGCATCGAACCTGCGGATCGATGGCACTTCCGTGAACCTTTGGGGGTCTAAGGTAATGCCGCATTCCTCGGCCATCTCGACTGCCAAGCGCTGGTTGACTTCATCTGTAGTGAGATACGCGAGCAGCATGGTAGTTCTCCAGTTTGAGTCAAACGATGATAAGTTTTAGGTCACAAGCACCAACGAACGGCTGGCCGGCGCCGCGGGGGGCGGAGTGGAGATCCGTTGCTCTGGGGCAATGGGGGCGAGGTAATCCTGCCCCCACAGCCGCCAAGAAAGGACGGACGGGCAACTTGCTTGCTTGTGGGATTCCCTGTTGGCACGTCCTTGCAGCTGCCACAGAATCGGCGCGATCTCGTCGGCGCCGAAGGGCTTGTTGAGCAGTGCCAGCGCCCTCTCTCCCAGCAATTCTTCGTCGGTGTAGGCGCCCGCATGCCCACGCATGAAGCAGCAGCGGATTTCCGGGTTGAGCCGCCGGAGGGCGGCCAGCGTCTGAGGCCCATCCAGTCCAGGCAGGTCCAGGTCGAGCAATACCAGGTCGATCGCGCGTCCGTAGCGCCGGTACAGGTCAGTGCCTCACGGCCGTCGCTGGCCTGCCAGACGGCGAAGCCCTCCTGTCGTAAACCCGCCTCCAGTCTCACGCGCATCGCCAAGTCGGCATCCACAATGAAGATGCCAGGTGTGTTTAAGGTGCGTTCGTGGTTCATGGTTTTGTCTCGGATGCTGTTCCTCTACGACGGATGTTGGGACCTTGGAGCGCCAAAGTCACACTTGTTTCCGGGATAAGCCTTCGTCCCGCGGTGGCCCTCACTTGGATTAACGAGCGCAGAGGGCAGGCGCGCGCACGATTTTTCAAGTTTTCCGAAGTAAGGGACCGGTGGAGGTAGAAAACGATCGAGGACGGGCAGTTCTAGGGTGCCAGATCGAGATGGTCTCGTGGGTCGGTCCGTGCTGGAAGGGTCGCCGCTCAGCGCTCCTGCTGGAGGCGCTCGTGGAGTTCCCGAGCATCCTTATGTTGCCGGTTGTCTTGGAGGGCGCGCCGGACGCAGGCCAGGGCAGCGGCCCGGTCCTGCTGCGCGAGGTGGACAAGGGCCAGGTTATAGTGGACCGTCGCCGGGTCGGCGCCGCCTTTCAGGGCCCGCTGCAAATCGGCAAGGGCTTCGCCGTAGCGTTGCGCCCGGTAATGGAGGACGCCGCGGTTCAGAGCGGCCACGGCCAGCGCCGGATCGTACTGCAAGGCCCGGCTATAGTCGTGCAGGGCACGGTCGGTCTGGCTCAGGGCGGCGTGGGCCAAGGCCCGGTTGAAATAGCACGGGGCGCTCTGGGGAGCTAACGTGATACAGGCCGTGAAGGCGGTGATCGCGTCTTCGTAGTGGCGCAGCCGGTAGGCGCACTTGCCCAAGGAGAAGTGCGGCCAGAAGTTCTGCGGCTGCAACGCAATGGCTTGCTCCAGCGGAGGGGCGGCCAGCTCGAACTTACCAGATCGGAGAAGGGATCGCCCCAGAGCGTAGTGTTCCCACGGGGTCTGTGGCGCTTGCGCCGCGGCGGCGTGCGCAGCAGCTCCCGCCAAGTCCGGCAGTCCGAGTGCTTCGGCATGCAATTGGCGTTCGCGGGACAAAGCAAGACTGGGTCCGAACAGCGTTTCCGCTTCCTCCAGCCGGCGCAGAGCCTCTCGTCGTGCCACGCCGTTGGTTCGCTCCGGTAGCAGCCGTACCTGCACGTCGGCCCACAGGATTGCCAGTTCGAGGAGATCGGTCTGGAGACCCTGTTCGACTTCGGGATCCAATTCCCCATGGGAACGGTCCGTAATCAGGTTGCGCGCGTCCCACACAGCCCGGCAGCACGCATCCAGGGACTGAATCTCGGGGAATGAGAGCGACTCCGGATCGAAGAGAAAGCGGATGCGATTCGCGGCGGTGTGGAGTGCTTGAACCGCTTCTGCCCTCTTGGCCAACCGCCATTGGCCGTCTAGCTCTTGCGTCAGTTTGCCGCCACCGGGAATGCCTCGCGCCAGGGCCGAGCCCTGCATCAGCCGATAGATCGCCTGGGGATAATCGCGATTCTGCATGTAGTGCCGACCATCGGCCAGGGCCATTTCGGCCTGGCCGAGTCGTTGGCGAACCTGGGTCAGCACGACCGTTCCTGCTGCCAACGCCGTCACCAAGACTGCCAGCGCCATCCCGGACCAGGCGAGTGCATGCGGCCGGCGGCGTCGCCACTTGCGCCAGCTCTCGGTCCAGCTGCGGTTGGCGGCCCCGCGCAGTGGCAGATCGCTCAGGTGCCGCCGGAGATCCGCAGCGAGCGCGGCCGCGCTGGGGTAGCGGTCGTTGGGGTCGTGGGCCAGGCACTTACACAAGATATCCCCCAGCCCTACGCTCACGTGCGGCTGGCGCTGGCGCAAGGTGGGGAGTGGGGCGCCGGGAGGAACTTTCCCTACCAGCGCCTCGTACAAGAGTAGCCCCAGGGAATACACGTCCGAGCGACCGTCGACGGCTAACGGGATCGGTTGACACTCGTACGTTGCAGACATGGCTGCCTTTTGTTCGGGCGACATGTAACCCGACGTTCCGCCAAACCACTCGGGCGCCGGCGCGCCGGCCCGGAGCGGTTCCCGGGCGAGGTGGAAGTCGAGGAGCAGGGGCTGACCATCGGCGGCCACCAGCACGTTGGAGGGCTTCAAATCCAGGTGGACCAGGCCGCGCTCGTGGGCATAGTGCAGCGCCTCGGCCAGGCAAACTCCCATCCAGCACACCGCTTCGACGTAGGAAGCCCGGGCGAAGAACTGTCGCGCCGGCCCCGCACTGGGGAAAGCCAGCGGAATGGTGGCCTGGATTTGATCGACAAGCCGGAGCAGGTCCTGGCCCGTACGCTGCCCCAAGGGCCAAGGGCGCAATCCTTCCAGAAGCTGTGACAAGGCGGTCCCACCCAGGTAGGGCATGCACATCACCCGCAGGTTCCGTTCGGGGAATTCCTGGACCGCATAAAGTGGGACGATATGGGTATGTTGCAAGCGCGCCAGCGACAGATGCTCCTCGCCGTCACAGGGCGTGACCTTCAGGACCACGGGCCGGTCGGCCAGGGAAGGCTGCTTGGCGAGGAAGACGCGCCCCAAGGCGCCGCGGCCGAGCAAGGCCAACAAGCGGAACTCCCCCAGTACTTCGCCCACCTCGGGAAAGACAGGGGCGACCGGAGAAGGTCCCATGCAGCTGTGACAAGCCAGGAGAACTTCCAGCTGGGCCTCCCACTGGGGGAAGCGGTCGAAAACCTCTTGCGCTGGTACTTCCTGGCCACAATCCTGACGGAGACAAATCTCCTCGTAGATTAGCCGGATGGCGATTTCGGCGTGGTCGTAGAGTTCCGGATGACGGGTCAACAATTCTTCGACGCGCGGGCCTTCACCGCGTTGCCAGGCTGTGGCCAGCTCCTCAACCAAGCGTTCTTCGAAAGCCTGGAGAGGACCGGAAGCCGTTGTCAGCCCCGTTCCTCGGGCAACCCCTTTGGAATTCCCAGGGCGGACAAAGTCCTTGGGCGACAGGGACCCAGCCATGTGTTCCGAGATCCTCGCGGGGGGTGTTCCCGGTCAGGGTCGGCAGCGCAGGCTCCTCGGCTACGCTCCGCGACTCGGACCGGGAGACGATCGGTCCGACATTCTCAAGAATCCGTGCTCACGGAACGGCCCATCTGTCGTTGCTGGTCGGCCAGTCGCTGGGCCAGCTGGTACAGGATGCGGCGAACGCTGCTTTTGTGGAAGCCCGTCCGTGTGGCAATCTCGTCCAGCGAATTGCCCTCCCATTTGAGCCGCAACAGCTCATGATAGGTAGGAGGACACAGGGCCAACAGCTGCTGCCACAGTTCATGGGCTTGCGCCACCTCACTGGGTTGCGGCTGGGGCGACGAGGGCAGCTGTTCCGCTTCCCCTTCCTGGAGCACCTGTTCGTGTTCCAGTGCCTTCCGGTACTTCCGGAGGCGGTCGATGCAGCGGTGATGGGTCACCTTGATCAGGAACGACCGCAGGTGCGGCACATCCACGAAGTGCCAACCGGCGTCCCGAAAGCCATGAACCAAATCGGCCCAGATCGATTGCACGATGTCCATCGAGTCGAACTTGGCACGGAGCCGCGCCGGCAACCGCCGCCGCACTACCATACGCAGATAGGGCTCGTAAGCCAGAAAGACCTGTTCGGCCGCGGCGGCATCGCCGCTACACAGTTTCTCGAGGACTGCTTCCAAGGGATCGCCACTCATGGCGACACCTCGGGCAAGCTACCGAAGACCCCATCAACGACGAGACGACGCGGTGCTTGGTGCAGCTGGCGACGCGCTACTTCACTGGCCCCGGCCGCCGCCGCGAGCGTCGCGAACACCCAGGGAGAAAATCCTAATGCAGCCAACGTGTTGGACAATTCCTCGCCAAGGTTACTCAGTCGATCGAACAGCTGCTGCAAGACCTGTTCCAGGGGCATCGTGCTGAACGGAGCGCAACCGGCGAGGAGATCGGCATCCTGAGGGAACGGGTTGGTTTCATCCGTCCCGGACTGGCCTGCGTTCTGATTGGGGGCCTGTCCCACGGCAGCTGTGGCCAGCACTTCGAGTCCCCCTGTCCTGGAAGGCTCTTCGGCCAAAGCAACAGCCTTCACTCCAACGAGAAGCTCCTTCTTTAGGGGAAGCCAATCGAGTTGCGCTGGCTGCTCTCCGGTGTGGCGCTCCGGATCACTCGGAAGCATCGGACCGTGTTGTCTGTCCGCGATGCTCTTGGCGACGTCAACGAAATCAAAAGAGTCGGAGGGGCCGGATCGGCTCGCAGGTTGCTGGGTCGAGCTAACGTGGCTAGCCGAGTCATGAAGGCCACCCCGATTGACGAAATCCAGGTTAGCGCGGCCAGGGTTAGCAGCGGCTCCCGTGCCGAGGCTTGCGGCGCCCAGACCCAGACTTGCGCCCGCGGCCGCGCCACCACCCAGGCCAAGTGTCTTCGCGGCGGGAACGCTGGTGCCGACCGGGATCACATCGGCCTTCTCCTGGACCT
>JBGQLF010000232.1:0-9895 GCA_041499985.1 Gemmataceae bacterium | reverse complement strand
GGCCTCCTACTCCTGGGCCGAAAACCGGAATTTCATCGTCTCCCCGTTCGCCACCACCCTGAACGGCGTCCCGGTCGTCGGCGGCACCCAGTGGATCGCGTGGGACGCGATCGATAAGCAGGTCAAATCCTGGTCCTTCTACTCCGGGGGTGGGTTCGGGGAGGCGGTTTGGACGAAGGACGGCGACAAGTGGGCCATCAAGACCACCGCCCGGACGGCAAACGGCAAGAAGGTGTCGGCGACCAACGTCCTGACCAAGGTGGACGCCGACCACGCCACGTGGCAAATGACCAAACTGACCGTAGACGGCCAGTCGGTTCCCGACCCCAAACCGGTGAAGATGAAGCGCGTCAAGCCGGTCCAGCTGTAAGCCAGGCGATTCCCGGTGACCCTACGAGATCAAGACACACCCAATGAATGAGGAGACTGTGATGCTGAACAAGATCCTCCTGACGGCGGTCGCGGCCGCCCTGGTGGCGCTGCTGACGCCCTCCGAGGTCAGCGCGTATGGCGCTGCCCACGTCGGTTACACACACGTCGGCCCGAACGGCGTCCAGCACTACGGCGCCACCGCCGCGTCCGGTCCCGGCGGGGCGTACGCCGGCGGCCACACCAGCGCGTACGGGACCGGCGGGGGCGCTTACCACTCCGGGTCTGGCGGCGCGGCTGGGTACGGCGGGGCCGCCGGGGGCTACCACTACAGCGCGGGCTACTCCGGCGGGGCTTCCTACGGCGCGGCCCACTATTCGTACGTCCGGTAGCCGTCTCGTTGGTTCGCCCTAACGGACGCAGTACGGGGCGGTTCCGGCTTGTGGCGGCAAGTTTGCAACTTGCCGGTGGGCCTCGGCAAGTTACAAACTTGCCGGCGGGCCTCGGCAAGTTACAAACTTGCCGCCACATTTGCCGGCGGGCCTCGGCAAGTTGCCAACTTGCCGCCACAATGGGCGTATCCACTTGCAGCAAGTCCGCCCAACGACAAAGTCGGAGAGATACATCGTGAGTTCGGTTGCGATTTCCTCGGTCGTGTTCGCGTGCATCTTCGGCGGCGCGCTGCTCGGGATGTTTCTGCGCGCCGTTCTGCCGGAGCGCCACCTGAGTCCGGATTCCAAGGATCTGGTGAAGCTGGGGATGGGACTGATCGCGACGATGTCTGCCCTGGTCCTTAGCCTGCTGATCGCTTCGGCCAAGAGTTCCTTCGACACCCAGCGCAGCGAATTGGCTCAGATGTCCGCCAATGTCATCTTCTTGGACCGCGCCTTGGCCCGTTATGGACCGGAGACGAAGGAAGCTCGTGAGCTGCTTCGCCGCTCCGTTACCAGCGCCCTCGAGCGGATTTGGCCCGAGGATCGATCCCAACCTGTGCAAGTCCACGGGACGGCGGCCGAGTCCGCTGGACTCTTTGACAAAATCCAGGACCTCGCGCCGAAGAACGAAGCCCAGCGCGCGCTCCAGGCCCAGGCGCTTAAGATCGGCACGGATATAGCACAAATGCGGTGGTTGCTGTTCGCGCAGCGAGGCAGCTCGATTCCGCTCCCCTTCCTGGCGGTGCTGGTTTTCTGGCTCACCATTCTCTTCGCGAGCTTCAGCCTCTTTGCGTCCCCCAACCTAACGGTGATCGCCACCCTACTCGTGTGTGCGCTGTCGGTCTCCGGTGCGCTCTTTCTGATCCTGGAGCTCGACCGGCCGTTCGAGGGGCTCATTCAGATATCCAGCGCGCCGTTGCGCAACGCTCTGGCACAACTCGGCCAGTAGGCTCCTAAGGCCGCGGCGCCAGCGAAGGACGGGCAGCCCACGCGGGGCTGCCCGTCCGTAGCCAAGGAACCGGTGTTCGATCGAACCGGGCCGCGCCCGTCGCGAGGGCGGGTGTGGCCCAGGATCAAGCGATCATGGAACGTACCCGATCATGAAAACCCTGCTCATCGTGACCGCAGCGCTTGAGGCAGGGACCGGCCTGGCGCTGGCGCTGGCGCCCTCGGCGCTGGTTTCGCTGCTGCTCGGTGCAGCGCTCGATTCGCCCACCGGGTTGGCAGTAGGTCGTGTTGCCGGGGCTGCGCTGCTCGCCCTGGGAGCCGCCTGTTGGCTGGCGCGCAAGGACGAACAGAGCCTCGCAGCAACAGGGTTGATAGCGGCCATGTTGCTATATAACACCGCTGTCGTCGCGCTCCTCGCTTATACTGGAATAGGCTCCGGGCTGGTCGGCTTCGGCTTCTGGCCGGCAGTTTTTCTCCATGCGGCGCTGGCGGTTTGGTGCATCGCCTGCCTTTGGATCAAGCGTCTCGACCTGGTGAATCGGGTGGAATGACTGCAAACGGGCAGGGTCGAACCAGGAGATTGGTAAAAAGGCAGCGGGCAGCGAGGCCCCCACGGCCACGAGGTCCCGATGAACGTCCGACCGAAGGGTTGTGTTGAACTGAATAGCTACACGGATAAGGGAAAGTAGAACGGAATTCATTCCGTTCGCTTTCCCGAACGGAATGAATTCCGTTCTACTTTCCCTCTTGCGGGGACTCATTTAGCTAGAGGCCCGACGACCCATGCCAAACGAGTTACCGCTCACCCCTGGCCAACACTCGACTACGCCATCTCCGCCGACGGAGCCCTCTCGGCCGCCAGGCCAGCTGCCGACCAGCGCGCCGACCCCGTCATCCATTGCACTCCAATTCTCGAAAAAGCGGCTCGCCCTAGCCTTCGCCATCGCAGGTATCTCCGATGCCCTCGCCGCTCTCACAGCCCTGTCGCCGCCGATCGTCTGGGGGGTGGATTTGGCGACTGCGATCCTGCTCTTCACCGTGCTGGGCTGGCACTGGCTGCTGTTACCGGGACTGGTCCTGGAAGCGATTCCCGGCGTGGGCGTGCTTCCCTTCTGGCTGCTGGTGGTGGGGGCGATTGCTGTCTGGGGCACTGCTCGGCCGAAGTTGAAATAGCACCGAGGAGCGGCACGGAGGGTAGTTTTGTCAGGACGAGACCCATGCTATGCCAGCAACACCCAAGAACCATGGATCCGGCGAAGACAATCAGGTGCTGTCATCCGGGAAGGACCGGGCCACGCTCAACACCATTGCGGCCTGCCTGGTCAGCGCTGCCGCTTGCTGGTTCTTGCTCCAGGCGCTGGCCGGAGTACTCCGACCGCTGCTTTTGGCCGTTTTACTGTCCTACGTCCTTCTCCCCTGGCACCACTACCTCAGGCGGTGGCTCCCGGGCCTTGCCTCGGTCGCGGTCCTGGCTGTCGCAGCGGCGGGCCTCTTCTCCCTGTTGGCTGTCATGCTCCACGGGAACGCCGTCGAACTGAACGAGGAGCTGCCTCGCCTGATCAAGCGGGCGCAGGAGATCGGCCAGCAGGCTCACCAGTTTTGGATCGAACACATTCCCTCGTGGCTGGCCAGCGACACGGGGGCTGTGGCAGCAAAGACCAATTGGGAAGACCGTTTGCGCGACACCGTTCATGCCCTGATCAACAGCGCCGCGGCCGCCCTGACCGGCGCCCTTGTGGTGGGCTTCTATCTGCTCTTCGTGCTCCTGGAAGCCGGCCAGTTCTCGGAGCGCGTACGCCGCGCCTTTCCCGACGCCCGGGCGGAGCAGATCCTCACGGTGCTGGCCAGCATCAATACCGCGGCGGCCAGCTATTTGCGGGTCAAGGTCAAGGCCAGCCTGTTGCTGGCGGCGCTGGTCACCCCGGTCCTGTGGGTCTTCGGTGTCAAGTTCGCCCTCATGTGGGGTCTGCTGACCTTCGTCGCGAACTTTATCCCTTATGTCGGCAGCATGGTGGCCTGCTCGTTGCCGATCCTGTTCGCCTTCCTCCAACTCGATCTGGACTGGCGGCCGATCGCCGTGGCCCTCCTGTTGGTCGCCAGCCACATGCTCGCGGCCTACGTGGTCGAGCCGGCGATGACAGGCCGGGCGGTCGGGTTGAGCCCGTTGGTCGTCCTGATCGCCCTTGCCTTCTGGGGCGAGTGCTGGGGACTGATCGGGATGGTGTTAGCGGTACCCCTGACGGTCGTGCTGAAGATCGTTCTGGAGAACCTCGCACTTGCCCGGCCGTTCGCCCGGCTGTTGGCAGAGGAATGACTTGCAGGCGTTTCGCTGTCCTATGCGTGCGATCACATGATGATGCTATCATGAAAGAAATCCGATCCGAAGTCGAAATGGAAGCCAGCAAAGTAAGGGAGACGCCAAGAGCGCATCGTTACGCACCCTACCTGTCGGTCGCGGACAGGACAGGGGGCTACCAGACCGGCGGGACGGGGTACGCTGGCCTACCCTGCGGGGAGAATCCTTGCCGTCGCTTAGCAGAGGGTGTACAGTCGGTCCGTTGAAATCGCCATCGAGGCCCCGGAAGGGTCCTGTGGGAACGATTGGCTTATAAACTTGGTGGCGGGTGTCCGGCAGGGCGTCCGGTTTCACCCCCGTGATCCTTCTCTTCCTCAAACCTGGTTGGGTGCCATGACGACGTCTGTGCAGTCCGAACATCCCATCCGTGTCGAACGGCACGGTACCATCGCGGTCATCACCCCCTCCATGGAGGCAGCGGCCCTGCCCGAGAGTCCCCTGGAGCAGGCGGCGGCATCTGCCCTCGCCCCGCTCGAGGCGAAGCCGCCGACAGGCATCGTCATGGACCTGAGCCGGGTCGATTACTTCGGCTCGCTGTTCATCGCCTTCCTGATCCGCTGTCACAAGCTGGCCAAGAAGAGCAGCGGCCAGATGGTGGTGGCCGGGGCCTCGGAGCGCATCCGTCAGTTGTTACACCTGACGGCGCTCGAGAGCCTGTGGGCGTTCCACGAGGACCGCGCCGAGGCGGTGCAGGCCCTGACAGGAACCTTCTGAGAAGACCCGGGTTGAAGTACCACGCGGACGGGTCGCAGGTTCTCGGAGTACTGTGATGATGTGCGAGTACCCCACCGACTGCTCCCAGGTCACGTTGGCGCGGCAGGTGTGGTGGCACAGCGCTGCCCGCGCCAGCTAGGGCTTCAACAGTTCCCCGTAGTGAGCTTGCAGGCATTCTGGACAGATGGCGTGCGAAAAAGTCGCGTGCGTGCGCTCTCTCACGTAGACTTCTACCTGGTGCCAGGATCCCGCGTCATCGCGCACCCGCTTGCAGTGGGCACAGATGGCCAGTAGCCCGCGCAGCGTCCGGATTTCGGCCAACGCCCTTTCCAGGCCGGCGCGCAGCGCGGCCTCCTGCTCCAGCTCCGCAAACTGCCGCCGCTTCCACTGATGCAATTCCCACGACGCCATCCCTCCCAGGACGTTGGCCAGGAGATAGGCCACGGCCAGGGCCGTACCCGTCAGCCCGTCCGTCGGCGCCTTGACGGCGAGGAACAGGACCATGCTGCCGGTGCTGATCAACAGGGCCGGAATCGCCTGATACGGCAACGACGCCGGCAGCACGGTGTAGAACAGAACCACGACCACCACTTCGACCAGGAAATGTCCCGTGTAGTCGGCCGGCCGGGTGGAGCTGACGGAGACGTCGAGGACCGCGGCCAAGAGACTCCAGCCCAGTAACGCCCTGTCGAACTGGCGCGGCGTCAGCCCCTTGTGCAGCGCTGCCAGGAGGAGGAGCGTGTACAGGGCCAGGGCCGTTCGGCCGGCCAGGAGCCAGCAGAACGGCGCCGTCGTTCCGAAGAGGCGGTAGTCGGATACGGCGAAGAGCAGCAGGGGCACGAAGGCGATGGCCAGAACCAGTCTGGCCCGTGCGCTGTCGCGTGGGAGGTGCTGCCGCCGGTAGTGTTCCTCCAAGGCAGCGGAGTCGAAACGGCCCCAAAAGCGGAGATGGAGAGGTTGTCCAACCGCTGCTTCCGTCCTGGACATGGCCGTTTCCTCAGTGGTTCTTGACGCCTCAGCCCCGGGTCATTATATGGACGAGGATGCATTGGATGTCCGACCCTTCTTGGGTGAACACGTCCGCGGCGTCGCCGCCGATGGTGGCCAGCGCTTCGCCGCGAAAGCCCAAGGTGCCGACGCGGAAGAGATCGTCGGCGCTGGTCAGCTTACTGGTGGCGCGGCGGGCAAAGGCCAGCGGCAAGTCCTCGGGCAGGATGCCGCCGTTATCGACGACGCGGATCAGGTCAGTGCCGCCCTGCTCAACTTCGATGTCGATGCGTCGGCTGCCCGCATCCACCGCATTGTCGAGGAGTTCCTTGACGACGCGGGCGGGTCGTTCGATCACCTCGCCCGCAGCGATCTTGCTGATGACCGAAGGAGGCAGTTGTTGAATCCGGACCATCAGGTTGTTCGCTGTGGATCAAGAGGTGCCTACCAACCGAACCGGAACGTCGGTCGCTCACGAGGTAGCATAGCACAGCACCGGTCGGGACCACCACGGCGAAACAGAAAGGCCACTACTCCTTCGGCAGGTCCTTGCCGTTCACGGTCTTGACCCCCTGCCGACGGATGGTGGCCATCACGTAGCGGAAGCCTGGTCGCAGGTCGCGCGTAGCCAGGCCCACCACTTGCAGATTCCCCTTCTCGTCCAGGCTGGGGGCCAGGCGGAGCTTGCTGCCTTGCGTCGTGACGATGACCACGACCTCCTTCGAGAAATCGACCTCCGGCAGCTGGCCGGCGATCTGCCAGTCCTTCCAGAGTTTCTTCAACCCGTGGGCACTGGTGAGGAGCCCGGGCGCCTCTGACAGGAGCGCTTCGTCCTCTACCGATCCGCTCCACTCTTTCGTGGGCTGCACCGGCTGTTTGTCTGCTGGGGCCGCTGGGGCGCGCAGCGCGACCACGGCCAAGGCGATCACGGCGACTGGCCAAGCATTGGGGTATAGCACAGACGGCTCCTTGCGTGAGAGGCGAAGGCGAGATGGTACTCGGCCTACCGGATGCGCCAAGTACTGTTCTACAAGATGAAGACGAGGCAGCCGGCGACAAAGATTTGGCTCTAAATTACAGCTTTCCTCTGGCTGGCGGCCATCCCGCTCACTTGAGATGCTTGTTGATGAACGCAGCCGATTTCTTGATCGCGACTTCTGATTCCGGCACGTGCGGCATCACGGGGCGCATTCACAGCACCGGCCCGAGCATCGCGATGGTGTTGTTCCACAACCGGCGAGTCATGGGCCAGTGGGCCACCCTTTCGGCCGTCACCGGACGGGATTGAGCCAGGTAGGCGTCCTGGCGGCGGCGCATTTCGGCGGTCAAGGCCGGATCGTAGAACAGGATATTGTTCTCGTAATTCAGGTCGAAACTGCGGCGGTCCATGTTGGCGGAGCCGAGCAAGGTCACTTCGCCATCCAGGGTTAACGACTTGGTGTGCAACAGCCCGCCTTCGTATTCAAAGATCCGTACCCCGGCGGCCAGCAGGTCGCTGTAGTAGCTGCGGCTTGCCGCGCCGACAATCCAAGAGTCGTTGCGCGCCGGGAAGATGACGGTCGTCACAACGCCCCGACGGGCACTGGCGCACAGGGCGGCCTGCATCGCCTCGTCGGGTACGTAATAGGGGGTCGTGATCACCAACTCGCGACGCGCGGCATACATCAACGTCTCGAACACTTCCGGCATGGCGGAATAACGCACGGTCGGCCCGGTGCCGATCACCTGCGCCGTCAGCCCGGGTTCGCCGGACGAAAGCGGTTGCCCCAAGACGTCGGCGAGGTCTTCATTCACCTGCGCCATCCAGTCGCTGGCGAACAGGTGCTGATTCTGCCGGGCGATCGGGCCTTCGAAACGCATCATGGCATCCACCCAGGGGGCATACTTCGCCTTGATGCGGAACTCGGGGTCCGCGCAGTTCTGGCTACCACAATAGGTGATGTAATTGTCGATCACCACGATCTTGCGATGGTTGCGCAGATCGATGCGCCCTCGTAACGGACGCAACAGCAGATTGCCGATCGGCAGTGCGGTGGCGACGTGGACGCCTGCGTCTCGCATAGCCTGCCAATGCTCCGAGGCCATTAGGATGCGGGAGCCAAGAGCATCCGCCATGGCCCGGCAGGCGACTTTGCGTGCGGCGGCTCGTTTCAGTGCCTCGACCACCTTGAGCCCGTTGTTGTCCGGCAGCCAGATGTAGAAGGTCAGATGCACATGCTCTTTCGCAGCATCCATGTCCGCGATCATGGACTCGATGGTCGCATTGGAATCTGGCAGCAGTCGCGCCCGGTTGCCGCCCATGGGTTCAAAGCCATTCACCGAATGACCGACCCGGAACAGCGGGGCGTAACGATCCGGTATCTCCGGTTGAAGATGTGCTGCCTTCGCTCCCGGGGCCTCCGTCAGATTCGGCAGCCGCGCCAGCACCTCACGCATGCGGGCCACCCGGCGGCGGCCAATGTTGGTTTCACCCAGGAGGAGATAGGCCACGATGCCGGCGACCGGCAGCACCATGATGACCACCACCCAGGCCACCCGCGAGGCCGGTTCGCGATGGGGCCGTAGAATGGACCGGGCCACGAACGCAAGATGGACCAGGAAGAACAGGCACGTCCACAGCGCGGTGAGTATCTGGTGTTCAGTCATTGGGATGGTGTGATGAGGCCGCGGTTCCTACAGGTTTAACCTGGCTTGATTTTACGACCAACGAGCGCGCAGAGAAGTCTCCCTCCGTTCCTGGAGCGAAGGTTACTCAGGAGGGATTCCAAGAACCAGGAGATGGTCATGAAGATTCCATGATGACGTTGGCCGTTTGGGCAGCGCCGTCTTACTATGAGGGAGATAGCCCCACGAGGGACATCACTTTGACTCTCAACGTCGTCCAGCCTGGCGACCCGCACGTCGCGGCGGAGCAAACGCTTCAGCGTACGGCCCTGGTCCATGAGGCGTATCTCCGGTTCGTGATGGACATTTCTCCACGGACGGTCCATTGGCTATGGTCCTACGCCCGCCCGGGCCAGGTTCCACCCAAGGAGCAAGGGTGCCGGGGAGGACAACGACCTGTCCCACAAAGGAATCCGTGGCGTGATTCCAACCGGTATTTCGCATTATCCTTTGAGGGCCGTTCGTCCGAGCGTTCGCCGGGGATCATGCTTCCTGACCGAGCGGAGCATCCTGTTGAGCGCTCTGGACCTGGAAGAATTGTGCTGTGAGCCATGCGGCGCGACGGATCGCTTTGGCCTGATGACGGGCCGCAGGAGCGAAGGTGGTAGATCTTGTTCCCAAACCTCCGAGTCACTCCCAGCAAGTTCCTTGTACTCCTACCGCCCTCGATCATTCCCTGTCTCGTGTTGGGACTGAGCCTTTGGAGTGGCGCCACCCTGGCAGCGGAGGACACAAAACGCGTTCTCGTCATCTACTCGAACGAGAGCGTTCTGCCCGCCAACGTGATCGTCGATGCTACCCTTCGCTCGGAGATGCAAGCCGGCACGTCAGGCCGGCTCGAGTTTTTCAGTGAGTTCCTCGACGCGGTGCGGTTCTCCGGACCAGTGCATGAGGCCCGAGCCGCGGCCTTTCTCCGGGAGAAGTATGCCGGCCGGCGCATCGACCTGCTCATCGCGGGCGGCCCACAGGCCCTGGACTTCCTGTTGGGGCACCGCCCGTCGCTCTTCCCAGACACCCCGCTGATCTTCACCGGGATCCGACAGGAGGAACTGCGGCAGCGGGCGTTGCCGCCGCGCGTTGCCGGGATCGGCATTCATCTCGACCCGGTGCCGACGCTGGAGCTGGCATTGCGCCTGCAGCCCGAGGCCCGGCAGGTGGTCGTGGTAACTGGCGCATCGGCTTTTGATAAGTCTTGGGAAACGGTTGCCCGCCGCAGCTTCCATCCCTATGAGAACCGGCTGCAAGTGAACTACCTTTCGGGACTGCCTCTGGACAAGTTGCTTAGTACGGCTTTGTCAATTGCGCATTGGGCGGAACAAAGTGATGCTCTGTCGATCATCCAAGTCCCTGTACCGGTCGTTCTGTTCGCGTCGTGCCTGCTCCAGGAGCCAGTCGCAGATGCGGCGATGCACTTCAGGCAGGG
>JBGQLF010000231.1:0-9904 GCA_041499985.1 Gemmataceae bacterium | reverse complement strand
TCGTCCGCACGTTGGCGGGCATACGCCACCGCCGCGGGACTTCGGTCACAGCCCGCCAGCTCCAGCGCCAGGCCGGCACGCCGGGCACGCCGCCAAAGGCGGAGGGGAATATCTCCCGCCCCCGTGGCAATATCCAGAACCCGCAGCGGACGCGCCGGGGTTTGCCGTGCCAGCGTTGCCAGCGCTGGCCATAAGGTGCGCGCCGTTCCACTCCAGCGATTGATCCGTTCGAGACCACGCAGCGCCTGAACGTGCCGCCGGAGGTCGAGGTTCGGCGCGTCCATGATCTCCGGTTGACGCCGGCGCGGTCGCACCTGGGCCAGGAAGAACATGTTGCTTGCCTCGTGCCGGGCGAGTTCTCTCCACAAGCACCTTTCCTCATGGTAGCCAACGGCAGAACCAAAGGCGTGGGCCCCACGTGCAGACGCGGTCCATTCACAAGCACGAAGGCAATTGCCGAGGTAATGCAGAATCAATAATAGTTATTACTAGTGACAAGCACTCCAGGCGCGCTGGTCCCAAACAGGGTATGCGGCTGCCGAAAAAGGCGCGCCGACGGGGGAGTTGCTTGGGGTGTTTCCCATTCATCTTAAGGAGGGCAAAACATGAGACGAGCCATCCACACACCGAGCGGGGTGGCAGTGGGAATCCTCACCGTCGCGCTCGCCGTCTACGGCGTGGCTACTGCGGAGGACGTCAAGGAGGACTTCAGTGCCGTCATGACCCGCATGAAGGCGGAAAAGCCGGCCATCCTTCGGCGCCAGACGGAGTTGCTCCAGGCACGCTACGACCTGGGCGACCGGCCGGCCCGAGGCGCCACCAACAGTCGCGGTAAACCGATCCAGGAAGGCGTTCGCGTCAAGCTCACCAAGGGCCAAACCTGGGAAGCGCTTGCCAGCCAGAGTCCGGAGACAATCCGCGAGGGCGGCCTGTTCCCACAAGGCTTCCTGCCCTTGCCCCATCCGAATCATCCGGAGGGTGGGATGCTCTTTCCCAAGTTCCATATCGACGAGGTCAAGCGCCAGGAAAGCCGGGACCTGACCCGCTTCGATCTGGATTACGATCTGCCCGAGCATCTGTTGCCCGCGTTCCCGCCGGCGATCTTCCTGACGACTCGGCCGGACCTGGGGGATGTGTCGCAGGGCAAGCTGGTGACCATCGACAATTACTACGAGCTGTTCAGTGGCCTGCTCAATCCCAAGCAGCTGGAAGGCCTGCGGCTGCTGGTGACGCCGTTCGCCCAACAGCAATTCAACCAGACCGATGATCGCCGTTCGGAACGTCCCAGCCGAGGCGTGGTGTGTTTCGATTGCCATGCCAACGGGCACACGAATGCCTCCACGCACCTGGTAGGGGATATCCGGCCGCAACAGTTCCGCCATCGCATCGACACGCCGTCGCTGCGCGGCGTCAATGTGCAGCGGTTGTTCGGGTCGCAACGGGCGCTGCGGAGCGTGGAAGACTTTACCGAGTTTGAGCAGCGGGCGGCCTATTTCGATGGCGATCCGACCGCCGCGGTGAAGAAAGGCCAAAACATCCTGGAGCGCGGCAGCCAGGTTCATGCCATGGCGGAATTCCAGGAACTGCTCGACTTCCCGCCCGCTCCCAAGCTCAACGTCCTGGGCAAACTCGATCCGAAGAAAGCGACCGAGGAAGAATTGCGCGGCCAGGAACTGTTCTTCGGCAAGGGGCAGTGCGCCACCTGCCACCCGGCTCCGTATTACACCGACGGCACGATGCACAACCTCAAGACGGAACGGTTCTACAAGCCGCAGCTGATCAATAGCCACATGGCGGCTGGGGACGGGCCCATCAAGACGTTTCCCCTGCGCGGCATCAAGGACTCGCCGCCGTATTTGCACGATGGCCGGCTGTTGACCCTGGAGGATACGGTCGAGTTCTTCAACGTGATCCTGGAGCTGAAACTTACGGCCGAGGAAAAGAGGGCGCTACTGGCGTTCATGCGCACCCTGTAGTCGTACGGGGATCGGGGGCCGGAGATCGGGGACCGGGGCCGGGGGACGGAGGTTGGGGTTAGGACTCAGTGCCCAGTACTCAGTACTCAGTACTGGGTACTCAGCGCCCCTCATCCCCAATCCCCGACCTTCGGCCCCCGTTTTGCGCGCCTAGGACTTGGAAGCGCGCGCAACCGCGCTGTAGAATGGAATGACGGCAAATGGGCGCGCTACCCGGCAGACCGCATTTGCCCGCCAAGCGGAGCGACTTTCATGGCGGACTATGTTATTCATGTCGGTAGCCACACCGCCCAGGGGATCCGGTCTAACAACGAAGACCGCTACGTCGTGGACCACGATCACCATGTTTACCTGGTGGCGGATGGCATGGGTGGTCAGGAGCGCGGCGAACAGGCCAGCGGTTTGGCGGCCGAGATCATTCCGCGCGTCGTCCAGGCCCAGTTGGCGGCCCATGACGATGCCCGCCAGGCGGTGCAACAGGCTCTGGCCGCGGCCAATCAAGCGATCGTGCATGCGGGACGGCACCAGCCGGCCGGCCGGCGCATGGGCACCACCGCGGTCCTCGCCGTCCAGCAAGCGGGCCAGGTCTTTGTTGCTGGCTTGGGCGATAGCCGGGCCTATCTGATCCGCGGCGATCGCGCGGACCAGCTGACGGTGGATCACTCGGTGGCCCAAGCCCTGGTTTCCAGCGGCGTCCTCAGTCCCGAAGAGGCACGCAACAGCCCCTGGCAACACGTTTTGCACAAATTCCTTGGCTGTGCCGAGATGACCGAAGGGGCGGAAGTGCACCCCTTCACGCCGCAGGCCGGCGACCGACTCTTGCTGGCCAGCGATGGCTTGACGAACCACATCATGCCCGAGGATCTGTGCCAGGGTGCCAAGGAGTTTGCCAACCCACAGGCATGGGCCGAGCACCTGGTCGATCTCGCCTTGAAGCGCGGCTCGCGCGACAATGTCACCTGTATCGTGGTCGCCTTCGATCCCGAGTGAACCCGTAGCCGCAAGCGTCCCGCTTGCGTGCTCGCGGTAGTCCCAAGCCAGCAAGCGAGACGCTTGCGGCTACGGGCACCGCAGACGTAGCCCTTCTTTTTCGATGTGCCGTCATCGCGGTCAGAGCTGCACCGGCGCGTAACTGGCTTCGCAAGGGCATCCCTGTGTAATGTAGATCGTTTGATCGGCCGGCACCTGCACCATCGCCGAGACCGTCCGCGTTCGGCTGCCGGCAGGTTCGGAGGCCAGCCCATGGGCGCAGATGGAGCGCGGATAGGCCGTGTGGTTGCGCGTGAGTTCCTGGAGGGCCGCCACGTTGAGTCGGTCGGCATGCTCGTGCAGGTAGCGGCGCAGGGCGGTGTAGCGGGCCAGCGAGCCGCCGATGGAGCCAGCGCGCAAGAATTCCACTTCTTTGAGCCAACCCGCCAGGTAATGATTGGTGTGCCCGATAGTGTTGTCTTCGGGATAGAAGACCCAGTAACGCTTGGCCGTGGTTTCGATGCTGACGACATCGCCCTCGCGATCGGCGATCAGGAAGTGCGCGCCGCCGGCACGGGGCGGCAGCACCGGGGGGGCGAGGGCATCGGCAAGCTGCTCGGCTGCCAGGATCTGGCGCACGACGACACTGTGCAGCCGGCCCAGGCCGACATCACGCGGACTGAGGTAGTTGATGTTGACGCCGACACCCGCTTCATTCAGACCACAAGCACCAACAATGCCCGCGAACGTGACCACCAGTTGCCGCGGTCCCTGGACAGGTTTCAGGCGCAGCAGGGTCAGGTAATCCTGGTGCAGCTCAGGCATGTCGTAGGTCTGTCCGACCAGCGTCTTGCCGGTGTCGGCTTCGGACACGACGGCGAAAGTAGAGCAGCCGGCAAAGTTCTGCGCCAGATCCAGGTAGCGAAAACTGTTCAGATCGAGCAGGCTGTTCAGCAGAAAGATGCGCTCAAACGGCACCCCGGCTCCGCGGGAGATGCCGCGCATTTCCTCGACCAGATCCGGGGCCTCACGCTGATTGACGGCGACTTGCGGCGCCCACTTGGCCCAAAGCGTTTGCTCGGTCGCGGAGATGGCCGCGGTCCGTAGTAGCCAACCGAGAAAGCGATCGGTGTACTCGCGAATGCGGTCACGCTGCCCTTCGCCGTGGGCGGCGCCGATTTGGGCGGGAGTGCCGGAGAGATCGAGGACGGGAATCGTCGGGTGCGAGTTGGCCATACGTGTGCTCCAGGAGGAGTGAAGGACCGTTTCCCGCTACCTTACCATAGGGCTCCGACAAATGCCCACTTCTTTGCCACGGACCCTATTCGGTACGGAAATCCTACCGAAGGCTTTGCGGTCTTGCCGCAGCGCTGGGTGCCGGCTCGGGCAGTCCGACAAAAAAAATACTTTGACGATTGCAGTCGGGTAGAGGCCGCCGTATACTCCCGCTCGTGGCCGGTTTCCCGGTCGCGTGACCGTGGCCGGCCTCGAACGCGCGCGAGCCCGTGCTGCATCTTTCCGAAGAGCCGCGCAGGTGTGGAAAACGCCCGCGGCGCCAGGGCGATCGGACCGGCGCTCCGCCCAGCCTCATCCCCCGGAGTCGTTGCCATGGCGAAGTCCACTCTAACCAAGTCCCCCCCGCCGAAAGCCGCTGCTGCGGTTGATGGTCACGTACGTGAACGGGTCGAGCAAGACCAAACCAAGTCCACCCAGGCGTACGCCACTGCTGTGGCCCTCCCCCCCCCCACGATCACGGGCATCGGCCCCGTCTTGAACACAAGCTCGCTCGAGACCAAGAAGCGGAAGACATGCCGCCTCCACATTCGAGGAACGAACTTCGACACGACGACGCCGGCTTCAATAGATATTAACGATCCAAAAAACGAGTGGGACTTGGATGCCACAGTCCAGGACGCCACGTTGATCACGGTTCGAATGAAGTTCCGCAGAAGAAAACCACTGATCGTCCAGTCGGAGTCGGGAGACATCACCGTCACGGTAACGAACGGCGATGACCAAGCAGTAACGAGCCCGCCCGTGACGGTGGCCTACGTGAATGAGGACGACTTACCCTAAGTCGCTTTCTTGCGGAAACGGCTGCCCAGGTTTGCTACCGTACGGCCTGGATCTCTTCGAGGGAGCGACGGTCGAGCGCGTTTTCGGGGCCACGTTCCAGGGCGGTGCGGAGGGATTCGGCGGCTTGCGCGAGCCAGTCCGTGGCCTGGCTCCCGTCCCCGCGGGCCAGTGCGAGCCGGCCAAGCGCTGCGTAGGTCCTGCCCAGGTGCCCCCGATAGCTGGGGAGATCGGGGAACTCCTGGACCAGTTTCACCAAGGCGCGGCGCGAAGCGTCGAGATCTTCTTCCGCCGGGCCCGGACGTCCCCGAGCGACGCGGACCCGGGCCCGGGCTTCGTAGGCCACCGCCGGCCATTCGCGGTAGAGCGGGTTGTCGGGGTACGGCTTCTGGAGTTGTTCCCAGATCCCGAGCGCCTGGCCGAGGTCCCGCTCTGCCTCCGACTGCCGGTCCGGGATCTCCGTGAGGGTCCGAGCCTGTTCGACGAGGCCCCGGCCGAGGAAATGCCGCACGTTCTGGTCGTTGCCGCGCTGGAGCAGTGCCCGGAGTTGGGTGAGCGATTCGGCGTGTGTGCTCAGGGCGGCCTCGATTTGGCCCAGTTCCCGCTGCGAAGCGGCGAGCCGGGTCAAGGACATGGCCAGGAACAAGCCGTCGAACGGGCGGGACTCTTTTGGAGATACGCCGAGCAGGTTGCGGAACAGGTCGGCCGACGTCCGGCTCGAGGTCGCCGACGCGGCGAACTGTCCACGGGAGTATTCGACTCCGCCTAGATCGTTGAGGGAGATCGCCAGCGTGCGCTGGTAGTCGGGCTGCTCCGGGGAATCGGCCCGGAGCCCTTCCGCGGTGTCGATCGACCGGCGCAGAATGTCCGCCGCCTCGCGCAACCGGCCGATCTTGATCAGCAGCTGCGAGTAATCCCGCAGAGTCTCGGCCAACCGATCCCGGTACAACTGCTGTTGGGGACTGGCGGCGATGAGCGCGTCGAGGAGCTGAATCGACTCCGTGTAGAACTGGCCGGCCACTTCGACCTCGTTGAAGAGGCGGTGTAGGTTGGCCGAGTGACGGTAGAATTTGGCCGTCTTCTCCCTCAAGTCCGGGTCGTTTGGGCGTTGGCGCAGGAGCTGCCGCACGGTCTCCAGGGCTGTGTCGGTCATCTCTCGGCGCAGCGGTTCCGTCCGTGGAAGCTTGCTTAGATGTTTCTCGGCCACGTCGAGTAGGTTCAGGGCCAGCCCACGGGCGACGTTCAGGTTGTCTTCCGCGCGGCTCCACTCCTGCTGCGTATATTGCTGCTGCTCGGCCGTTCGCCGCTGCTCCCGCCAGATGAGACCGGTGCTGAACGCCAGGGTAGTCACCGCCGAGATGAGGAACACCGCCGCGCCGACGACGGCCGTCTGATGCCGGCGGGCCGCGCGTGCCAGGCGAACCGTCCAGGGCTCGCGGCACGCCACGACCGGCTCGTCGGCCAGCCAGCGCTCCACCTCGCGAGCCAGCTCCGCCGCCGTGGCATAGCGCTGTCCCGGCTCCAGCGCCATCGCTTTGCGACAGACCGCCTCCAGGGCCGCCGGCACGTCCCGGTTCACTTGCCGGGGCGGCACCAGGTCGCCGCGCTGCACCAGGGCCAGTACGGCGAATTTGTTTTCGCCCCGGAAGGGCGGCCGGCCCGTCAGCAGCTGGTAAAGCGTTGCCCCGAGGCCGTAGACGTCCGCCGCCGGGCCAACCACATCCCAGCGACCTGCCGCCTGCTCCGGCGCCATGAACGCCGGCGTGCCCACCGCCTGGCCCATCGCCGTGGCGTCGCCCAGCGACTCCTCGGCGGGCGTGAGCGTTCCCTCCAGGTCTGCCTTCGCTTGATCCACCTGGCCGACCTTCTTGGCCAACCCCCAGTCCACGACGAGCGTCTCACCGAACTGCCCCAGCAGGATGTTGGCCGGCTTGAGGTCGCGGTGGAGGACACCCCGGTTGTGAGCATAGGCCACCGCGTTGCAGGCGGCCACGAAGTGCGTGAGCAGCTGCCGGAAGGCGAGACGCCGCTCCGTCGGCGAGCGGTGCGGCTCGTCCCCGCCCTCCGGCCGCCGGGCTGATTCCAGCGACTGGCTCTGGTAGAAGCGTTCGATGGCGTGCTTGAGCGTCTCCCCCTCGACGAAGCGCATGGCATAGGCGGGCTGACCGTCCGCGTCCCAGACGAGGCCGTAGACCGGCGCCACGCCCGGGTGTTCCAGGTAGGCGGTGATCTGGGCCTCGCGGAGGAAGCGCTGCACATTGCGGGCGTCCGCCAGGCACTCGGCCTTGATCCGCTTCAGCGCCACCATCCGGCCCAGCTCGGTGTCCTCGGCGATGTGGATCTCGCCGAGGCCGCCAGCGGCGTGCAAGCGAACGCGGCGGTAGCGCAGGCCGTCCGGGCCGCTCTCCCGAGCCTTGCCTGGATCGACGGGGGCCTCGCGTACCCGGAAGGAGTTGCCGCAGCCCGGACAGAGCACCTCGTCGGCGATCTGAACGACCAACTGGAGCTGGTGGCAGTGCGGACAACGTAGCCGTCGGATCGGCGAACTGGTCGCTGACGGGGCCGGTGCCCGCGCCACGCCCTCGAGGGGGGTGAGGGCCGGGTCGGGGGTCGGCGCGGCCAGAGTATTGGCAAGCCAGGTCGGGTCCAGCTGGGGAAAGCGGACCTGATAGTCTTCCAAGCAGCAGGCTTCGCCCCGGGCACGCCGATAGTACACCTCCAAGCGGATCAGCTCGCGCAGCAACGCCGACCGCTCCGGTTCGCCGGCCGCGCCGAGACAATCCTCGATCGGGGGAGGGCGATGCTCTTTCCAGGCGATCTCGTATTGATCGCACACCTGATCGATGCGTCGAGCCAAGGAGTAGGGCAACCGCTCGTTGTCCAGCTGAGACGGGTCACTCACGGGACGATCTCCTTCTCCCAGAACGGCGTCTCCGATGTCCAGGACTACGCACCTTCTAGCATGCAGTGCAGAGATTACCAAATCTGCCCATGCCTGCTAGAATATTCTCCAGCTTTCGGAGTAGGGGAGGCCGCTTCTTCCAGGATGGATTAGGTATGCGCAACTCCAAGTACACAAAGGATCTGCTGGAACCGATTGTCCGGCGGTCTACCTCGATGGCTCAGGTAATCGCAGCGCTAGGCTTGCGGCCGACGGGGGGTAATTATCGCTTCTTCAATAGTCGCTTGCGGCTCTTGGGCATTGGCACCGATCATTTTGTGGGTCAGGGGTGGGCGAACGGTCACACGAAATTCGACCATCCGGCTCTCGCCCAAATGGCTTTCAGGATTGGTCGTCCGGACGAAGAGGTATTTGTCGAGAATTCTCCAGAAACCTGTGGGCAACGCCTGACGAAGCGCCTTCTCCGGCGGGGTTGGCGATATGCATGTGAGATCTGTGGCATCTCAGAATGGCAGGGCAAGCCTCTCAACCTCCATTTGGATCACATAAATGGCAATCACAACGATAACCGCGTCGAGAATCTACAGTTTTTGTGTCCGAATTGTCACGCGCAAACTAAGACCTATTGTCGGCGCAAAATGAAGCATCAAGGCCCGGTGATGGAACTGGTAGACATGCAGGTCTTAGAAGCCTGTGCTGAAAGGCGTGCGGGTTCGAATCCCGCCCGGGCCACTCTAGCCAACCCTATTGGAACAGACGCCGAATCGCCAGTGGATCGTTCGACTGGCTCGCCCTGTCCCTTGCCTCGCTGATTGATCCGCTGCGTCAATTCCTTGTGCCGTATTGGTATACAGCATCAGGAGCTTGTCCGCCGCCCGCGGGCTGCGGCAATGCCCGGGGGATCCGGAAATCGCCAATTACGCCACCAGACCCGCGATCGGCTTGCCGTGCTCGCCGGAAATGTTGTGCGGCCGGCCGATCGGATCGCGCACCTGTGTCGCCGGATCGATCCCCAGCCCCTGGTAGAGCGTGGCAAACAGATCACCAACCGAAACAGGCTGGTCCTTGATCTCCAGACCATCCTTGCTGGTCGCGCCATAGATCTGCCCGCCCTTGAGGGCGCCGCCGCCGACCACCACCGACCAGCAGCGGGCCCAATGATCCCGGCCGCCGTTCTGGTTGATGCGCGGCGTTCGGCCGAATTCGCCCATCCAGACCACGACCGCGTTCTTCCACAGGCCCCGATCCACCAGATCCTGCACCAACATGCCCATGCCCTTGTCCAGGACCGGCAAGCGCTGTTGCCGCAGCGTCGGGAAGATGCCGGCGTGGTTATCCCAGCCCCCCAGATCGACCTCGACACACGTGACGCCGGCTTCGACCAGTCGGCGAGCCAGCAGGCAACCCCGGCCAAAGGTGTTAGCACCGTATGCTTCCAGCAGGCTCGTCTTTTCGTTTTTCAATTCGAAGACCTTGCCCTGCTTGGAGGCTACCAGGCTGAACGCCTTGCCGTAGATGTCCTTGTGTGCCTTGGCCGCCTCGCCGTGCTTCTCGAAGTCGTCTTCGAGGGCGTAGAACAGTTGCTGCCGGCGGCGCACGCGCAGATCATCGCCGAGAGTGGCGGGCGGCTTGATATTCTCCGGCTGCTGGCCTGGATTCTGCACCGTGAACGGCGCATAGTTCATGCCCAGAAAACCAGGTCCATCCGCGGGCCGGCCGATGGCGATGAAGCCCGGCAGGGCCAGTTCCTTGGGTGTCATCTCATGCGAGGCCACGGAGCCGATGGAGGGGAAATTCGTCGCGGGCGTCGGCATGCGCGCGGTGTGCATCAGAACCCGGCCGCGTTCATGGCTGCCTTCGTTGGTCACCAGCGAGCGCACGATGGAGAGGTGCTTCATCTGCTTGGCGACCGTGGGCAGCAGCTCGCAGATCTCCACCCCCGTCGCACTGGTCTTGGTCGGCTTGAATTCGCCGGCCGTCGTTT
>JBGQLF010000230.1:0-9936 GCA_041499985.1 Gemmataceae bacterium | reverse complement strand
CCGCTGGCCCTGGACGGGGCGCTGGTGTCGATCCGGCGCTTCGGCGCGTCGCCGCTGCAAATCAGCGATCTGCTGGCCAACCGATCACTCACGCAGGACATGGTCCGGTTCCTGTCGGCCTGCGTCAAGGCGCGGATCAATACGCTCATTTCCGGAGGGACCGGCAGCGGCAAAACGACCTTGCTCAATGCCCTGTCGGCGTACATCCCTACCTATGAGCGGGTGGCGACCATCGAGGATGCGGCCGAACTCCGCCTCCAGCAGCCGCACGTGGTCCGCATGGAAACCCGGCCACCCAACATCGAGGGAACCGGTGAGGTGACCACACGCGACCTGGTTCGCAACGCGCTGCGTATGCGGCCGGACCGGATCATCATCGGCGAGTGTCGCGGAGCCGAAGCGCTCGACATGCTCCAGGCGATGAACACCGGCCACGAGGGAAGCCTGACGACCCTGCACGCCAACGATACCCGCGACGGCCTGGGCCGGCTGGAGATGATGGTCGGCATGGCAGGATTCGACCTCCCCATCTGGATCATCCGGCGACAGATTGCATCGGCGATCCAGATTGTCGTCCAGGCGGCGCGCTTGCACGGTGGGCCGCGCAAAGTCGTCAAAATCTCTGAGATCACCGGTATGGAAGGGGACATGATCAGCATGCACGACCTGTTCATCTTCAAACAGACCGGCGTGGACGATGAGGACCGGGCCCAGGGGTACTTCTGTGCTACGGGCATTCGGCCACAGTGTCTGTCGCGGCTGGAGACCTCGGGGGTGCGTCTGCCGCCCGAGATGTTTGAGCGCCGTCTTCTCAACACCTAAGAAACGGGTTCAAACAGGTGTCTGGAACTGTGATTTTAGAGTTCCAGACACCTGTTTGAACCCGTTTCTAAACGCTAGGGGGTAGCCGCACATGAGTCCGGCAGCCGTATCGCTGCTCACGTTCCTGGCCGGGGCCCTGGCGGTCTTCGGCGCGTACTCGATCCTGACGGACCTGTTTTTCCGCGACCGGGCGCGGATCGGCCAACGGCTGGACGAGGAGTTCCGCCAGCGCCAGCGCGAGCAAGTCCGCAAATCCACCCTGTTCCGGAACCTCGGTCAACTGGCAGCGGAAGCGGCGGTGGATGATCTCAGCGAACGCCGCTGGCGCCGCCGTTTCGAGGCCCTCGTGGAACAGTCCGGCCTGAATCTGACACCGCGGAAGCTTCTCGTTCTCTCCGCGGGCACCGGATTGGCTCTCGGCCTTCTCGTGGGGTTGCTGCGCCAGAACTTGTTGCTGGGCAGCGCTGCCCTGTTGCTTGGAGCCCTCGCCCCGATCCTTTATGTTGCCATCAAACGGCGAGCGCGGATCGAAAAACTCCTGAGTCAGCTGCCCGATGCTTTCGACTTGATGGCGCGCGTGATCCGGGCGGGGCAGACCGCGCCGCAGGCCCAGCAAGCGGTCGCCGACGAGTTCGACGCGCCCATCGCGGCCGAGTTTGCTTACTGCTATGAACAGCAGAACTTGGGCCTGGCGCCGGAGCTCGCGCTCCGCGATCTGGCCCGGCGCACGGGGTTGCTGGAGATCAAGATTTTCGTGCTGGCCATGCTCGTCCAGCAGCAAACGGGCGGCAACCTGGCTCAGTTGCTCGACAAACTGGCCACGGTCGTCCGCGAACGCTTCCGGATCCGCGGCGAGATCAAGTCCCTGACCGCGGAGGGCCGCTTGCAGGCCGCCGTGCTCCTGGTGTTGCCGCCGGCGCTGCTCTTCATCATCCTCCTGCTGAACTGGAGCTATGGGGAAGTGTTGCTTGCCCATCCGTACTTGCTGGGCGGCATGGTGGTGGCCGAAATGCTTGGCGCACTCTGGATCCGGAAGGTGGTTCACTTTGACTTTTAGAGCGGTTTGCGGATGAGTGTACGAGCCGCCGGGTTTATCCCGGCGGAGCCGAAACCCCTCCGGGATAAACCCGGCGGCTCGTACACCCAACCGAGAAACCCTCTAATCTGGGGACGCTGGAGAAAAGAGAACATGACGGCGAATGGGACCCTGGCCCTGGTGGCGTTCCTGATGGCGAGCACTCTGGTGCTCCTGGTTGACGCCTTGCGGAGCGGGCGCCGGAATCGCTTGGCAGCGCGACTCGACGACCTGGCGGGGCGTGCGGAGTCGGAACCGGAGCCCGACACCGTGGCCCAACTCGCTCGGTCGGCGCTCCCCAAGATGGGCGCCCCTCTGGTTCCCGAGGCCGCGGATAAGCGCGGTCGCTTGCAGGCCCGCTTGCTGCACGCGGGACTCTATGGCCGCCAAGCCATGGTGCTCCTCCTCGGCGTCAAGATGCTGCTCATGATCACGCCTCTCCTGCTCGGCTTGGCAGTAGGGCTCCTGGGCTTGGTGCCGTTCTACAACGGCGTGCTCGCGGGGATGGTGTGTGGCCTGGTCGGCATGATCGGTCCGAGCTTCTGGTTGGACAAGCGCAAGGCGGCCCGGCAATGCAGCTTCCGCCGCGCCCTGCCCGACGCCTTGGATGTGCTGGTAATCTGCCTGGAAGGCGGACTCAGCCTGGCGGCGGGGTTTCGCCGCGTCGCTGGAGAGCTGCGTACCGCGCATCCGCTCTTGGCGCTGGAACTTAGTATTGTGGAGCGCGAAATGCAGTTAGGCCGGTCCACGGGAGAGGCCGTACGCCAGTTCGCGGACCGCACCGATCTGGAGGAGATCCGCAGCCTGGCAGCGCTGATCCTTCAGGCCGAGCGCTTTGGGGCCAGCCTGGTCAAGGCGCTCCGCGTGCATGCCGATACGCTGCGGCTGAAACGGCTCTACCATGCCGAGGAAATGGCCCAAAAGGCGGCCATCAAGATACTCTTTCCCACGCTTCTGTGCATTTTTCCTGGCATTTTCATCGTCATCCTGGGGCCGGCCGCCATTCAGCTCATGGATCTGGCCGCCCGGTTCAAGTAACCCACGAGGGTGGAGGACAGGGGACAGAGTCATAGCGATGAGGGGGATTAGCGCGACATCTGCTTTCTGTCCTCTGTTCTCTGTCCTCGGGGAGGAGCCTTTGCCATGCGAGACCGCCTTTGCCATCCTGGCGCGCCACGCCGCGGAGCCGCCGCCGTCGAGCTGGCCATTCTGCTGCCGTTGCTGGTGTTCTTGTTCGTCGTGGCCGTCGATTTTTCCCGGGCGTTTTACTATGGCCTGACCATCAGCAATTGTGCCCGCAATGGCGCCCTCTATGCCAGTGATCCCGTCACGGCGACGGAATCGCCCTACCGGAGTGTTCAGGAAGCGGCGTTGGCCGATGCCAGCGATCTGGATCCCCCACCCAGCGTCACCGGCCCGACCTATGGCGCCACTCCCGATGGCAGTCGTTATGTGGAAGTCACCGTCACGTATCCGTTTCAGACGATTACCAGTTATCCGGGAGTTCCCAGCCACATGGACCTGGCCCGCACCGTTCGCATGCGGGTGGTCCAGCCGCTGCCGAAATTGAACTGATCAAGCCTGCCCTCATCGTGCCGACAGCTATGCCACACGACGAGGGCGAACTAGAGGAGGAGTCATGTTAGGCGAGCGTTGCGTGGGTTCTGCGGTACAAGCCCGAAGCGCCAGCGAGGGGTCGCCGCTGCACCCCTCGCTAGCGCTTCGGGCTCATAAACCAGGGGGCAAGCGAAACACTCACAGTGTGCGGAGCGCGGCCACCTTGGTCGAAAGTGCCGTGGTGCTCGCGCTGACTTTCCTGCTCTTGTTTGGCGTCCTGATCGGATCCGCGGGCGTGTTTCAGCGGCAACAACTGGCGGCCATGGCCCGGGAAGCAGCCCGGTACGCCTCGGTGCACGGCGGGCAGTATCGCTACGATGCCGGCCTTGCTCCCGGCACCGCCTCCGACTGGCAGGCCGACGTTTATGCCAATGCCCTCGCTCCGTACATGGTCGGTCTCGACCCGAGCCGATTTAACTACGAGATCACCTGGAGCAACAACGATGACTGGCCCACGCGCGTGACGACGAACAATGGCAAAGCGGTGACCAATCGGGTTACCGTGACGGTGTCCTATGCCTGGATCCCGCCAGCTTATCTCAGCGGGATCACCTTGATGAGTACCTCGACGCTACCCGTGTCTTACTGAGAGCGTCGCAACCCTCGTTGCAATTCCCGGAGAAGTTCTCCCATGCTCCATCGCCGAACTTCGCTGCCTCCCCGCCGCCGGCCCGGAGTGGTCGCGGTCCTGGTTGCCGCCTCATTGGTGGTTATTCTGGGGGTAGCGGCCATTGCGCTGGACGGTGGTCTCTTGATCAACCAACGCCGTTGGGCCCAAGCGACGGCCGATGCCGCCGCGCTGGCTGCCGCGGCCGATCTGTTCGAGAATTATCCGGCGAATGGCGGCCAGGATCCGCAGGGAACTGCCCGGGCCAGTGCTCTGGCTCTCGCCGCCGCCAATGGCTATGGGAATGATGGCCAGGACTCGATCGTGACGGTCAACATCTCGCCGCAGCGCTACCAGGGAGGACCGAAGGCCGGTCAAATACTGCCGCCCGGGTACGTCGAAGTCCTGGTGCAATACAACCAAAAGCGCGGCTTCAGCAACGTGTTCGGCAGCGGCGATCTGACCGTAGGCGCCCGGGCCGTTGCCCGGGGGCGATGGGTCGGCGTGCCTTCCGTGGTGACGCTCGACCTGTCGGCCTTCGGTGCGCTGAGTATCTTCAACGGCAACGGCGATGTGCAGGTGACCACGGGCACCGTCGTCGTCAATTCCAGGAGCCCCCAGGCGGCATTCAACGGCACCGCTGCCAACATAACCGCCCCAGAATTCCAGCTGGTCGGCAACTATGGTACGGTCGGTCTCGGGACGTTCGTAGGAGACGTGCAAACCGGCGTCCGGCCAACTCCAGATCCGTTGCGTTTCCTGGCGCCGCCAGACCCCAACCTCTTGTCGCCGCAGGTCTTACCCAATCCGGTCAATGGCGTCTACTATCTTCAGCCGGGCCGCTACTTCGGCGGGTTGAGCTTTTCCGGCACCGATCGTGTCGAGATGGCAGCAGGCATTTATTACATGGATCAGGGTGGCTTCACCTTCACCGGCTCGGGAACCCTCACGGGGCAGGGTGTGATGATCTACAACGCGCCTGCAAACATCGGTCAGGGCATCACCCTCAGCAGCGTGGGCAGTGCCACTTTGTCTCCACCGACCGATGGGCCGTACCAAGGGTTAGTCTTTTTTCAAGATCGGGAGTCCACGGCGAATGTCGTGTTGATCCACCGCCTTGGTACTGGGACCTTCGATATCAGCGGAGTCGTCTACGCCGCCAATGCCCCGGTGCTGATCACCCGGACACTGGGCGATGTCGGTGTCGGATCCCAGTTCATTAGCCGCACCCTGTTCCTAACTGGTTCGGGACTCTTGAAGATTAACGGCAACATCGCCAAGACGCGAGTCTTTGGACTGGTGGAGTAGGGTGCGGACCTTACACGACCCCCGCCACCTACCTCACGGACCCGTCGAATTGGGAGATCCTTGAAGGAATCGGAATAGTGGTCAGAAGTACAATGAAACATTCTTCCTACTTTACCTGAAACACTGCCATTCTGCGATTGAATTGCCCTTTCGGCGTATTTAGACTGGAGCGAGATAATTTACGAACGCTTCTACTTTACCAGGTGGGAAAGAAAGGTACGAGCAAACAGTTGGCACCTGGAAACCGAGCCGGCAGACTTGGCGGCTGGGAGTAGAGAGCGTTGCGGCTCGGGATGCCGCGAACTTGGGTGCCGAGCTAAGGATGGCGCGGCATGGATCGCTCACTATGCCGTTTTGGGAGATTCGACTATGGTAGCTGTACGCAAGGCCATTCTGACCTTGGCTCTCGTCGCGGAAATGATGTTCGGCACAGTCACGTCGGCTCACGGGCAGGTCATCACCAGTCCGACGGGGAACTTTAAGGTGGGCATCGCCACCTTGGGGAACTTGTTCGATCCCCCCACAGGGATCGGTTTCCTGCGCGTGTCCGATGGCTTTGACCCGATTCGCCCCGGGACGCCGTATGAGGCCTGGGGTGTTTCGGCGGGAGCCGTGGGCGGTTTTGTCGCCCCCCAGGTGTTTGGGACCAGCAATATCGTTGCCAATGGCTCTCCGATCTTCGGGGCCAATTCGGCCTTCATCAGTGCCTTCTTGAACGCTCCGAATTCAGTAACCAAATTGTTGCAAATTGACCAGGCGTACTCTTTTGTCAACAACGATAACGTGCTCAAGATCACTACCACGATTACCAACGCCAGTGCTAGCGCCCAGGCCGTCCTGTTTCGGCGCCTGGTCGACTGGGATCTCGGGCCTCCTCCCGGCAATCCCTCCAGCGAAGTCACGACGGCGCCGCCTTACAGTATCCCGATCACCTCGGCGAGCCACGGCGCTATCGATATTCCCGATCCGACCATCCCATTCCTTTTCCCAATCCCTCCCGCTGGGGGCACGTTTGGACCGCTCAACGGAATCCCCGATAACGGTGCCGGGCTCCAATTGAGTCTGGGAACGCTGAATCCCGGTGCTACCGTGTCGTTCGACATCTTCGAGGCGATCACCCAGGTGGGGGAGTCGCAAGCGGCTCTCATCAACCAGGTCCTGGCAGGCGGCGCGGGATATGTCATTGGCAGTACCGGCTTCCCGGGTTCCGTTGACTCGGCCGCGCTGGGGATCCGTACGCCCGGCACTCTGCCGCCAACTGTCTCCGAACCCGCTAGCCTGGCGCTGCTGGGTGTGGGGCTCTTCGGCCTGCTGGGTTATGGCTGTCACCGGCGCTGGCGGTGCGCATAAGAGACACCAACAAAACTTGGCTGTTCGTGAAGCGCCAGCGAGGGAATGGTTCCCTGGCTGGCGCTTCGCCTTTTTGCATGGAGTGGTCGCGTATGGCTTACTCGCGGACGAACCGACGTGACTTCTTGGCCTTCGCCACGGGGGCTCTCCTGGGAAGCGGTGCCGCTTGCCGCGCCAAAGAGGATCCCCTTCCCTCCTCTCGCTCGCTGGACGAGCAGATCCAACAGCTGGCAGAGACGGCTTCCCTGCAAATGCAGTTTCGCGGCACCACCGCCGAGGAGTGTCGCCGCTGGCAAGCCGCTTTCGCGCAAAAGCTGCAAACTTTCCTGGGACCTTACCAACCACCCAGGACCTGGAAAGCGGTGGTCGAACGAACGGTGATGCGCGAAGATCACCGCCGTGAAGAATTGGTCCTGTACGCGGACGGCCATCCACCGCTGCCGGTCTATCTCCTGCTGCCGCATCCGCCCCAACCCAAGCCCCGTCCCGGCGTGGTGGCCATCCACGGCCATGGTAACTTCGGCTACGATGCCATCGTCGGCCGCGAGTTGACGCCTGGCCTCGAGGCGGAAGTCGAGCAGCTGCACTACGATTATGGCCGGGAACTGGTGCGCCGCGGTTATGTCGTCGCCGCTCCGTGTTTGACCCCCTTTGGACGCCGGCTCGGAGAGCGCAAGGCGTACGGCGGCAACGACCCGTGTGCCGTGACTTACCTCCGCCTGCAATTCCTCGGTAAAGTGCTGATCGCGGAAAACCTGCGTGACGTCCTTTGGAGCCTGGAATTGCTCGCCCGGCACCAGGCGGTGGATGCCCAGAGGCTGGGCTGCGTCGGACTCTCTTACGGCGGCCGAATGACCATGCTGGCCGCGGCGCTGGAGCCGCGCCTTCGCGTGGCCGTGATTTCGGGAGCGCTCAACTGCTTTCAGGAACGTGTGCGCCAGCACTACAGCTGCGGCGCCCAGGTGATTCCCGGGCTGCTCCCGTATGGCGATGTGCCCGAGATCGCTTCGTTGATTGCCCCTCGGCCGTGTCTTTGGGAAGTCGGTTCGCGCGACAACCTGCTGCCAGCTCAGTGGGTAGCGACGGCGCTCGAGCGGATCGGCCGAGCCTACGCCGCCCTGGGAGCGTCCGAGCAGTTGCAGGTGGATCGCTTCGAGGGCGGGCACCGCTGGAATGGCCAGCGGGCTTACCGGCTGCTCGAGAAAGTCCTGCAAAGCTGACCGCCCTCGGAGAAGCCTTGGCCGAGCTGAAGTCGCCCGGCTCGCTACCAACTCGTATGCCCGAATACTCATTGACTTTCGGACGTTTGCCGATAACATAGACATAGACAAACACGCTACGCGGATGCTGCCAAAGGTGGTATTCCTAGGCCACGAATAGTGCATCAGCAGTCAAACGCCAGGTGCACGACAAGAGTCACTCACGGGGTGGCCTTTCTGGCCTCGACAGGCGGGTGTTGTCTACCCCCGGCGGCCTTTCCAGGCCGCCGGGGGTTTTTTGTTCAGTTAGCCTACGGGTAGATCACTCTCCCACCTTCCCGGTGTCGGATTAGGAAGCGGTAGCGCGGGTCCTCGGCCATAACGGCTCCACAGACCATGTCGATCAGCTGAATCAGGTCGTCCTTGTACGAATCCAGCCGCTGAGTCTCCTGGATGATGGGCATGTTCTCGTCGGAGCCCGCATGCTTCTTCAGGAAGCGCAGAAACTCCCAGTCGAACGCCCTGCTGCTCGTTGCGTCAAAGAGCAATCTCGCCTCCAGCATGCTGCTATCCAGGGCCTGGTCCAGCGCGAGAACCCCAGCGCGCTGGTACATGTAACCCTTCTTATACCATGCCTTCCCGGAAAGCCTTGCCTTTGTGATCGTGGCTGTGAAGAAGCGGAAAGGGAAGTCCGCCACGGCGCCAAGGAAGGCTTCGCGGTGCTCGGGCCCCATATTGGAGAAGTGGAATTCGGAGGCTTTGCCGTGGATCTTCATGCCCAACTCGACACGCAGCTTTCGGATGCGGCCCCTGCAAGCATCCGCGTGCGTGGCGTCGGGGAACAAGACCAGGCCAATTGTGAATAACGCCGATGAGCCCGCGCCGAGTTTCATTCCATGGTCGCCAGATTCATCCAGCAGCGCCAAACACATCGGTCACCGTCGGGTACTGGGTAGGGCGGCGACACGGACCAACCCTCGCCGGCCGCGCACCTCTCGCTCTCTTATTGAGAACTGACCGAGTGGGAAGGAGGCGGTTCAGAGCCGACACACGTCGTGCACGGGCATTCAGTCTCCATCGCCACTCCCGTGATGGCTTCTCGGTCTCTCTCAGGACGTTGCCGGTCGGCGCAACCATTCACGTTCTAAGCTATGTTTTTCCGAGGGGAAGTATTCTTGCCGCCCAGCTCCTGCTGGGCGCAAATCCGGTACAGGTGGAGGATTCCGATGCAGCCAGCGACCCGGGACAGCACGGAGCGCTCGGTCAAAGTGGTCGACTTGAGCACTTTGCTGAAGCAGCGCGAAGAGTGGCGGCGGGAAGGAAGAACAGTGGTCTGGACCAATGGCTGCTTCGATCTGGTGCACCTCGGTCATGTGCGCAACTTGCAAGCCGCCCGACGCTTGGGTGATGTGTTGGTAGTGGGCCTGAATAGCGACGCCTCGGTGCGCCGGTTGAAAGGGCCCGGGCGACCGATCATTCCGGACTGGCAACGGGCCGAAATCCTGGCAGCGCTTGAATGTGTCAGTGCGGTTGTCCTCTTCGAGGAAGATACGGCGGAAAGCGCCCTGGCACGCCTCCAGCCGGACGTTTACTGCAAGGGCGCCGATTACAATGGCAAACCGATGAGCGAGGCCCCGGTGGTGCAGGCGTACGGGGGGCGGGTGGCGTTTGTGCCCTTGATCGCGGAACTGTCGACAACCAACCTCCTTCGCCGGATTCGCGCCGAGCGCGAGGGGTAACCCGATGGGGACGACAGACGGGCGCGCGGTTTTCCTGGACCGCGATGGCACCTTGATTGACGACGTCGGCTACCCACGGGATCCCCGACAAGTTCGCCTGCTGGACGGTAGCGCCGCCGCGCTGGCGGCGCTCCGGAAACAGGGATTCCGCTTGATTGTCGTCAGCAACCAGTCCGGGATCGGCAGAGGGCTGGTGACGGAGTCCGAGGCCGGGCAAGT
>JBGQLF010000229.1:0-9939 GCA_041499985.1 Gemmataceae bacterium | reverse complement strand
CGGCAGCCTCAGCCCGCTTTCGTTCGGTTTCGGCGCGCTTTCGTTCGGTTTCGGCGCGCTGCCGTTCAGTTTCGGCGCGGTCTTGCTCCAGTTCGGCATCAATACGGACGAGGGAGCCGCTGGCGTCATAGAAGCGCGGCCAGGTGGCCTCGATGCCCAGGTAGCTGCCTTTCCAGGGACCTAACCACAGTCCCAGTTCTTCGCTCCACAGCCAGCCGCGTTCGTCCAGCCGGATAGCGCGGTAGCGGTGTTGTCGTCCCAGCCGCCAGCCTTGCAGCCGGTTCTTATCCGGGTCGAAGCAAACATACTCGGGTGTGTGAAACGTCTGGGCGTACAGTTCCTTCTTCGTGGTACGGTCCAGCTTGGCGGTCGTGGGGGACAGCAGCTCAATAATGTAATTGGGATATCGGCCGCCTTCCAACCAGACGGCCCAGTACGGGCGCGGCGGAAAACGATTCACGCCCTTGACGCAGAAGAAATCCGGCCCCCGGTAATCCTTGTTCCGCGCCTGCTCTTCACTGAAATAGAGGAACATGTTGCCACCGACGTAGAAATCGGTGCGCTCGCGCCACCAGCACGTGAGCGAGGCGATCAACAAACTGATGGCCGCGTGATGCCAGGGAGACTCCAAGGGCACACCATCCGTTTCCACTAATTCCAACTTTGGCGACGGCACGTTCGGCTCGGCCACTTCGGGTTGTGCAACGGTTGCCATGATCCGATCCCTCGCTGGAGTCTGTGAAGTGCGGCCGAGCCCCTTCCCGGCTACTCTGCCGAACACTGAACGCACGATCTCTTATTCTATCGGGGATCGATAGGCGAAAAAACTGGACTTCCTTGAAGCGGAAGGCCAGCGGACTACAGCGACTGCAAAAACGCAATCAAGTCCCGCCGTTCCTGCGGTGTCAGCGTCTCGCCGCCGAGTTTCTCGGGCGCATGATGCTTCTCGAGCAGTTCTTCCAGCGTCCTGGCGCGCCCGTCGTGCAGATAGGGACCGCGATCGAACACGCCGCGGAGGGAGGGCGGATTCCAGCGCAAATACGGGCTGCCATCCGGCTCCAGCTGGACGTCGTAGGTGCTCGTGGACGTGTAGTTCTCGCCCTGATGACACTTGACGCAGCGGGCCTTGCCGTGGAACAGCCCTTCGCCGCGCTGGGCGGCCTCGCTGCGCGAACCGCCAGGCCCGAGGTGGGGATTGGGCGGATGCTCCAGCGTCTGGAGGAACGCGACCAGAGCCTGGTTTTCCTGCGCGGAAGGCTGGGGGCCAAACATGGTCTCGGTGAACGACTTGGTGACCGCCGCCCCCAGGTCTTTCTGCCAGCCGTGCCACGTCCACGGGCCGGTCTGGGTGACGTTCCGCAAGGTCGGCGTCAGCTTGGGATTGCCGTAGGAATCATCGTTGAGCGTATCGAAATTCAAGCCGCAGGTGTGCCCTTCCACATGACAGGTATGGCAGCTAAACCACTGATTGTGGGAACGCCGGGCATCATAAAAGAGAGCTTCTCCCTGACGAGCCAACGACGGCTGCGCCGGCGCGCCAAGGGGAATGGTCCGCAGCAATTGGCCCGCCTGGGTGTCCACGATCTGTAGGGCATCCAGCAGATAGTTGGCGACCACGACACGCTCGGATTCTCCCAGGAAAGCAACGGCCAGGGGACGGCCACCCAGCGTCAGCCGGCGAAACTTGCGTTCGTCCGCCCGCAGCCGGGGATTCAGGAAGTCCCCCGGATCGCCACTGCTCCAGGGAAGCGCGGCCGGATCCAGCAGCAGCAGCTCCTGCGTCCCCGAAGCGCTGACCACCAGGCGACCACCATCGGCACGAAAGGCGAGGCCATGCGGATCGCCCACCGCCAGTCCCCGCGTATCGAGGGCGATCTGGGACGCCGCCGGCAGCGCCTCGGGCTGGAGCGCCAACCGGGTCAGCCGACTGTCGGTCACCCAGCCCTGTTCGATATTCTCCTTGGAAACGGGAAACTCCCGGCGCACGACATGGGCACTGATCAGGGCCTGGGTATCCGGCGTGAAGACGAGTCCGCGCAGGTTGAAGCCATCTCCGATCTTTCGTTCCCAGGCGAGCCGGCGTGTCTGTGTATTCCAGCAGCGCACCTGGCCGGAACGGCTACTGGCGGCGGCTAGCCAGCGTCCATCGGCCGAGAGGACCAGGTGCCGTGGTTCGCGGGGTGCCGGCCAGCGGTGCAGGACCTTCTGGCTGCTCCAGTCGAGGAGGATCACCTCCTCGGCGCCGGCGATGGCGGCGTAGAGCGTCTGGCCATCGGGAGCGAACGCCAGGCCACGTGGGAAAGCCCCGACGGCCACCTGGCCGACCGGTTTCAATGTGGCTTCGTGGATTTCCAGGAGCGTGAGGGTGCCGGACCACAAGTTGCTGACCGCGGCACGTCGGCCATCGCGGGAGGACGCCACCGCTACCGGCTGGCGGCCACTGGGTTGCTCGGCCAGGATGGTGCCGTGTTCCAGGTCCACCAGGGAGATCGAATCCGCGGTATGGTTGGCCGTGAGAGCGTGCCGGCCGCCTGGCAGGACGGCCACATCCATGGGACTGCGATGCGGCTCGGCGGGCGCCGCGATGCCTTCGCCGCCGAGGCACCAAGAGCACAAAGACACGATCATCAGAGCAACGGCTCGCATCCGCGATTTCCTCCTTGCCCCCTCGCCCCAACCCCTCTCCCCCGAGGCGGGGGCGAGGGGCTTTCCGAACTGACTTTTACTTGCCCTTCTCCGGCAGCGTCACCACGATCAGCCGTTTCGGCTCTTTGCCGACCTGGATCATCTTGACGATCTTCTTGGTCGCTGTATCGACCGCGGCGACTTCGCCGTTGCCGCGTGCCGACACATAGCAAATCTGGCCATCGGGACGGAACGTGAGCCAGTAAAGCTCGCTCCCAATCGGGATCGTGGCGATCTGCTTCGGCTTGTCGCCGGTGATGTCGTAGACATGGACTTCGCAGTGATTCACATCGCATTCCCAGATTTCCTTCTGGTCCGGGCGAATCCCCAGCCCGTGGCTGCGGCTGGCCACTTTCTTGAGCTCCGGGCTCAGCTCGGCCGGGATGCGATGGATCATCTTGCGCGTGGCCACATCGGCCACCTCGATGCCGACCAGGCCATCCACTTCGGCATAGAAGCGTTTCTCATCCCGACTCACGGCCACGGGCCGAACCACGCTCGTGAAAGGAATCTCGCCAATCGGCTGGTGTGTGGCAACATCGACGATGGTCACCTTCTTGGGATCCCCCATCGGCGCCAGGTACATCCGTTTGCCATCGGGCGAGCACACGGTGTTGTGCGGCCGACCCCCGGTGAAAATGCGTTTAATGATTTGGGCTCTGGCGAGATCGACGACTTCATAGTAACCATCGCTGGCCGGAATGTAAGCGAACTTGCCGTCGGGCGTCACCGCCAACTGGTTCGGCGCGGGGCCGATCGGCATGCGGCGCACGATCTTGTCGGTACCTGGATCGATCCAGAGCAATTCGCCGGGTTCCTTGCCTTCGATGGTGACGTAAATCATATCTTGCGCGGCGGGCACGGCGATGCCATGCGGATGCGGCCCGACCTCAATGCGTCCGATCGGCGAATGGGTCGCGACATCGATGATGGTGATGTCGTCGCCGGCGCTGTTGGTGACGTACAGCTTTTGGCGGACCTTGGTGGCGGGATCGGCCGCCGGGGCTAGCGTCGGCCAACTCCAGAGAACGAGCAACAACCAGGCCAAGCGGTGGGACATGACAGGATCTCCTGGAACGCGGGGCGAACGGGAACCGGGCACCGACACCCGGAGCACACCAATCGTGCGTCCCAGCGTAGCCAATCGGATGCGGATAGCAAGTAGTTGCTGGCCGGCCACACCGGCCTTACCGGCAAAAAACGGCCTGGTTAAAGGAGGGTAACAGCTGTGGCGGCAAGTTTTCAAATTGCCGCCACAGGCTCGGCTTGTAAGGGCTCGGAACGACTTGCACGATCAGGATCACCGCGTGCCGGGCTCACACACACGCGGAACCTCTATCCCCGTCTGGCGGAGAAGCAGGGTCACGCCGCATCAAGATCAAAGACAGATCATCGGCCGGTTCCGGCTGTCCCGTGAAAGCGAGGACCGACTTCAGGACGTCTTCGCGCATGCGCTCCGCGGGCGCCCGCCAGGACGCCTGCAAGTGCTGGATCAGACGCTGCTCCAGGAACGGGCCGTGCACCGGACTCTCAGCCTCGGTAATGCCGTCGCTGAACACCGCCAGGAGGCTGTCCGGCGCCAGATCGCAGGAGCCTTCGTCGAAGCTCGCTCCGGGCAGTACGCCCAGCAACGGGCCGCCCGTGCGCAGCCGGACCACCTCTGTCTCACCGTTCCCCGACAGCACCAGCGGTGCGGGATGGCCCGCGTTGACGTAGCGCAGGCGGCCCGTCGCCGTCTCCAGCACAGCCAGGAAGAGCGTCACGAACATGTCATCGGGAGTGGACGCTTCCAGGTACTGGTTGAGCTGTGCCATCACGCCGGTCAGGTCGTTACTCCGCGGTGGCAGGCAGCAACGAACCAGGGCGTGCAGGCCAGCCATCACCAGGGCGGGTCCCAGTCCCTTGCCCGAAACATCTCCCAACGCCAGCGCTACCCGACCTTCACCCAGGTTGAACACATCATGATAATCCCCCGCCAGCGTGCGGGCAGGGTGACAGGAGGCGGCCAGATCCCAACCCGCGAGGTGCGGCAACCGCTGCGGGAACAGGTGTTGCTGCACCCGCATGGCGCACAGGCTCTCGCGGCTGACCTGGGGGAATCGTACGACGGTGCAGGGCAGGACGGACCGGCGTTGGCGCAGCATCAGGGACATGGGTCACCTTCTCCGGATCAGAGGTTGGGGTTGCGGAGTTCAGGAAGATCGTCGATCCGCTCTAGGGAGCGGCGGGGCTGGCTGACGAGAACCGCCGGACAACGGCAGATGTTGGTTCGCTCGTCTCTATCCAGGAACTGCCCGTTGCCCCCTGCAAGCCATCAGGGACAGACGGCTTTTTGTCAAAGACATTGCTTGCTGGGCGAAGCCCCTTTCGGGATCCTCGCAGAGGAAATTCCAACCCTTCCACAAGCCCCCAAGAGAACGCCGATGTCCCCAACTGGGACAGTCACCATCTGGATCGCGCAACTGAGGGCCGGCGATGCCGACGCTGGCAACATCTGTGGAACAGGTATTTCCGCCGCCTGGTCGGCCTGACCCAGCAACGGCTGCAAGGACGGCCGCGGGCGATCGCCGACGAGGAGGATGTCGTGCTCAGCGTCTTTGACAGCTTCTGCCAGGGCGTCCACCAGGAGCGCTTCCCGCAGTTGGGCGGCCGCGACGACCTCCAGCAGTTGCTTGCCATGCTCACGGCACGCGAGGCCTGTGGGCTCATCTGGCCCGAATGGCAGCGGAAGCGGGGCGCCGCCACCGTCAAAGAAAAAACGACATTTTAAAATTATTTTAGTGATCAATAATATCTCTTTAATCTTCTGTAGTCCAGGCCACCGAGGTATTGGTCTTCCAGAAGCGGTAGCCCGGTTGGCAAGCCGGGTGGCTGAAAGGCAAAGGCGCCAGGAACCGATAAGGATATCGGTTCCTGGCGCCTTTGCCACTTGACCGGCTTTCTCCCGCTCTGGCAACCTCTTATAACCCTAAAACGATTTTCCACGCATTTGTGCTGCTAAGGCCGAAAGCACTTATGAGGACGTTGACAAGGTTGCCGGCGTCCCAGTTGACGCTGTTCTCCCAGTGGTTCCAGACGGACTTGGCCACCTGGACGGGGTCGTTGACCACCGAACTCAGCGCGCCGACCACGTTGAAGACACTGTTGTTGACCGAGCTCAGGGCGCCGGCGAGATCATTGACACTCCAGGTGACGGTACTTTTCCAGTTGCGCCACAAGCCGCCAGCGAGGTCATTGACATTCCAGGTGACGGTGTTTTCCCAGTGGTTCCAAACGGCCTTGGTCACCTGGCGGACGTCGTTGACCACCGAACTCAGCGCGCCGACCACGTTGAAGACACTGTTGCTGACCGAGCTCAGGGCGCCGGCGATCTGGCCGAGGTCGGTCGTCACGCCATTGTACAGGGCTTTGGCGATGTCGCCGACGCCAGCGCCCAGCCCGTTCAGGATGCGGGCGGCGTCCGCGACGGTAATGCTGGAAGCGCTAGTCGTGATGCCGCCGATTTGAATCCGGCCGTCGCTATAGACCATCCCTTTGACGTGGAAACTGCCTGAGACGCGAGGGATGCTAAGATCACCCTCGAAGGTGACCCCGGTCGCATTCATCGTGAAGACCGCACTGCCGCTCAGAAGCTTGGACAGCGCGCCCCCCACTTGCGCCGAGACGGTCAGGGTGGGCTGCGGCCACTCCTGGGCGCCCTTGTCCACATACCCCTTGAATGTCCCAGTGCCGATGAAAACGTCCGCGGAGGCCGTCACATCGATATGGTACTTGTTCTTGCTCGCGTCCAGGTCCACTATGGCATGCACGTTCCCCAGGTTGAAATTGGCCAGCTTGGCGGCCTGCCCGTCCCCCTCGAAGTGAACGTGGCCATCCTTCGCGATGGTGCCTTTGACGTGAGCCGTGACCAAGGAGTAGTTCCAGTCGGCGTCGAAGGAGAACCCATTGGTCTTGCTCACCTCGAAATGGGCCGTCGATAGCGTCAACCCGGCCACGCTGACTGTTTGCGTCCCCTTGAGGTCATAGTCGCCGTTTGATTTGACGTAGCCATCCAGGGTCACGTTCGGCCCGGACGGGATGCCCACTACGGCGTTCTGAACGCTCACCCCGTTCGCATCCATCGTGAAGTCCGCATGGCCGCTCACAATCGAGGACAACACACCCCCCAATTGCGCCGAGCCCTTGAGGGTGGGCTGCGGCCACCCCTGGGCGCCCTTGACCACGTGCGCCGTGAAGTCCACAGTGGCGATGAACACGTTCGTGCGGGCCGTCACGTCGATCAGGTACGTTTTCTGGCTCGGGTCCAGGTCCACCACGGCATGCAACGTGTCCTGGTTAAAGATGGTCAGTTTGCCGTCTCCCTCGAAGTGAGCGTGGCCGTTCTTCTCGATGGTGCCCCTGATGTGAGCCCCGACGAAGAAGTAGTTCAAGTCGGCTTCAAAGGAGAACCCCTTGGTATTGTTCAACTCGAAATTGGCCTTCGCCAGCGTCAGCCCGGCCACGCTGTCAGTCGTGCCCGTGAAGTCATAGTCGCCGTTTGCCTTGTAGTAGCCGTCCAGTTTCACGGTCAGCATGGATGGAATGCCCACCACGGCATGAACGTCCATGCGGAACATGTGGTCCGGGTTGACGTTGCCCAGTTTAATGTCGACGGTGCCCAGGCTGAACCCGCCCAGAGACAGGACGTCGGCCCTGACGTCCAGCTTGTAGTCGCCGTTGTAGAAGATCGTGCCGATCACGCCCACGTCCACGAGGCCGTTAAAGCCGATCTTGGCACCGAGCGTCAGGCTGTCGTTGCTCAAGCCAAACGTCCAGTCATGCACCGGGAAACCACCGACGAGGATGGTTTCGGGATACGTCCCCGTGAGCGACCACTTGCCTCCCGAGCCGTAGGAGCCCGTGAAGTCGACGATACCGATCCCTGGGACCGGGACGCTGCCCTTGATGTCCAGTTCGTCGCTGCCCAGGGTCAGGTCGGCCCCCTTGAGCGTGAAGCCACCCACCGTGATGTTGGCATTGCCCTTCAGCGAGTAGCTACCGTCGTCGGCGAAGGACGCGTCCATGTTCACATCGATGATCTGGGCGGCCTTGGCGTGCGCATGAACTTTGAGCGCGCTGGGCGTCAGATGCAGCTCCAGGGTGTCCACCGTCACCAGGCCGTTGAACAGGCTGATCGGGTCGTGGGTGGTGAAGCTGATGTCGTAGCTGTCTGAGCCACTGACCGCGCCGGCGAAGTGGACATGGTGGATCAGCGGGAAGTTGGCAGGGAGGTCGGCGTCCGCCTCAAGCTTGACGCCGCTGTCGCTGAGTGTCACCTGGCTGTTGCTCACACTGAAGCCGGCAATCTTCTTCAGACTCGGCAGACTGGGCAGCGGGGCCGTGAACGAGTAGTGGCTGGCGTCCTGGATGGGGCCCTTGAGGTGATGAACATCACCGACCAGGGGCAGGGTGGCATCGCCTTCGAAGGTCACGCCGCTGTCGCTCAGCGTGACGGTATCGTTGGACAGCGTGAAGCCGCCGAACTTGACGCTATCCAGATGGCGGCTAAGACTGTAGTGGCTGGCGTCCTGGATAGGGCCCTTGAGTTGATTAACTGTGCCGACCAGGGGCAGGGTGGCATCGCCCTCGAAGGTCACGCCGCTGTCGCTCAGCGTGACGGTATCGTTGGACAACGTGAAGCCGCCGAGCGAGATGCTGTCCAGGTGGCGGCTAAGACTGTAGTGGCTGGCGTCCTGGATGGAGCCTTTCAAGTGTACCGTGCCGGCCACCGGGAAGCTGGTATCGCCTTCGAAGGTCACGCCGCTGTCGCTCGGCGTGACGGTATCGTTGGACAGCGTGAAGCCGCCGAGCTTGACGGTATCGAAGTGGGCGCTGACGAAGTCGCCGTGGGCATCGTTCACGACACTGATACCGGTGGCATTTTGCAGCAAGAAATCCGGGAGAGTGGTGGAGAGGAGTTCGCGGGTCTCCAGACACTCCATACCGGGGCGGAACGGACGGCGGCCAGCACCCGAAACCTTGGGTGTCTTTTTCTTGGCCAATTTGGTCATACTGAACAGTCGGTCGATTTTCTTCCACAACATGGTGATCATCCCTCTTTGCAGTTTGCCTTCCACCGGGCGAAGGCCGCGCGGCCTTCCCCTGTCCGGTGGTTCTTAACTTGTCGCGTGTAGGGCGGTGGCTTGCCGACGCAAATCGGCGGACAGCGGCAGTTGCTTGGTTCGTGCGTCGCTATTAAGGAACTACCCGTCGCCCTCCGCAACCCAGCAGGGACAAACCGATTTTTTCCAAAAAAAAGTTGCCTGCTGGGCGAAGCCCCCTTTCGGCATCCTCGCAGAGGAAATCCCAATCCTTCCATGAGCCGCCAAGAGAACGCCGATGCCCTTCCCCGGGACAGTCACCATCAGGATCGCGCAACTGAAAGCCGGCGATGCCGACGCTGCCCAACATCTCTGGAACCGCTATTTCCGCCCCCTGGTCGGCCTGGCCCGGCAACGGCTGCACGGACAGCCGCGGGCGATCGCCGACGAGGAGGATATCGCGCTCAGCGCCTTTGACAGCTTCTGCCGCGGCGTCAACCAGGAGCGATTTAGGCAGTTAGCCGACCACGACGATCTGTGGCAGTTGCTGGTCATGCTCACGGCACGCAAGGCCTGCCGGCTCCTCCGTCACGAACGGTGGCTGAAGCGGGGCGGTGGTGCCGTACGGCACGTCTCGGCGCCGGATGAAGAAGAGGTGGTGGAGGTGATCGGTCGGGAACTGAAGCCTGCTTTTGCCACCCAAATGGCGGAAGAGTGCAGCCGGCTGCTCGACCAACTGGGGGGGCGCGGAACTGTGGGCGGGGGCGGTGGCCAAGAAGGAGCGCTACACCAATTCCGATATCGCCGCACGCCTGGGTGTGGCCGAGTGCACAGTGGAACGACGACTGCGAGTGATCCGTAACCTCTGGAGCGTGCCGACAAGAATGAGGGCCGGGTTGCCGGGGCGGGTGCCAGCCCCGGCGACCCGATCCTTTCCTCCCCGCTGTATGGGTTACCCCGCTGCGAGCCGCGCGCCGTCACCCCACTTCGGCGCGGTGGATCAGCAACGTCCCCTCGTAGCCGGCCACCTTCTGCGGCCCGACGCACGTCAGCTGGACGATGCCGTCCAGCCGGCCTCGCGTCTGCTCCGTCAGCAGAATCGGCCCGCCGCAGGTCTTGGTGAGCTGCTCGACGCGCGCGGCCAGGTTGACCGTCTCGCCGATGGCGGTGAACT
>JBGQLF010000228.1:0-9946 GCA_041499985.1 Gemmataceae bacterium | reverse complement strand
GACATTATAGACCGTATCGCGCTCACCGATCATGATGGTGTTGCTGGAGCCGTCGGGGATCCTCTGAACCGCATAGGGATTGCTCTTGCCCGACACCACAACCCCATTATTGAAGTCGGTCGCATTCCAACCCGCATCGGGACCGCAGACGTAGCGGTTGATCACGTAGTTGTTCTTGGCGTAATTGCCGTTGCTAATGGGTTGGTTGCCGGAGCCGTAGTTCGGGTTCAGTGTCCCCGATTGGTCCGACGGGCAGAGATACACCTTGAGAGAGGTCTGAAACGTCGCCGGGGTAATCACGGTGCCGTTCAGGGTGATGTTCCCGGTGAGGACAAGGGGTATCGTGTTCCCCGCACCAATAGGGGGTCCCGGAGTGCTGGTGTCCGGATTAAAGGCTTGGTACAGGCTCTGCTGCTCGATGAAGGGCAGGATCAGAAGACTCCAATTCCAGCCCGGGCCGGGCACGCCCGCGATGTTGCTGCCGGTCGTAGCAAAACCCGCACCATTCTTGCTCGTGAGCCAGCCGGTGGGCAGGGTCCCGTTGGAGTCTTGGTACATGTGAAAGGCAAGGGCCATCTGCTTGAGATTGTTCGTACACTGCATGCGGGAGGCAGCCTCGCGGATCTTCTGCACGGCCGGCAAGAGCAGCCCGATCAACACCGCAATGATGGCAATCACCACCAGGAGCTCGATCAGCGTGAAGGCCCGACGAGAGGGACGACAGCGGGAGAGCATATTCGACTCCTCAAACAGAATAGAAAGATCGGCGAAGGACAGGCGGTGGCTGGCGCCTGGCAACGGGCCTGCCGCCTCGGGAAGCCGTTGTCGAAACCGCCTCTCCTACTGTCAGCATCTTAACCGGAGAAGGGCGTGCGGTACGCTACAATCCGAGAAAAGCAGGACTTCACCACGTTCAATCCTGAGCGAGGCAGCGCCGCACGAGTCGGCGGAAATCATCGACATGTTCCGGCAGGTGCGTGCCCTTGCGGACCGCCATTTCAATCGGCAGCCGTTCGATCTCCGGACCCAACGGTCGCACGTGCAGGTCCGGCGTGCCTTGCGCCACGTCCTCGGAGACATACATCACGGCGACACCGAGGCCCAAGGCCACGTATTTCTTGGCCACGTCCACCAGACCGCAGACCAACGCCGTTTGCACGCGGTCGGCGTAGTTGTGCTTGCGCAGCAGGCGCTCGAAGGCCTTGCGGTCGGCTCCGCCTTTGGGCGGCAAGATCAACGGATGCTTCACCAGTTCGTGCAGGGTCAGGCGTTTCGCTCGTATCAGAGGATGGCCAGCTGGGATCATCAAGCAGAGCTGCTCGTCGAAAAGGTGCTCGTACTCCAAAAAGGGGCTGCGCGGCACGTCCGCGTCATAGGCCAAGACGCCGACGTCCGTCTCCCCCCGTTCGACAGCCCGCTGCAAAGCGGACCAGGCGGCGATGCGGAAGGTCACCTGAATGGAAGGCCGGAGGGCGCGAAATTGCTGGATGGGCTTGGTCAAGTGGTTGGCGAACAGATAAGCCCCGGAAGCCACCACGAGTTCCCGGTGGATGCCCTCGCGGCGGGCCTCCAAGAAGCGCCGCAGCGAGTCGAGGCCGCTGACGTGGGGCTGGACCGTTTCCAACAGGAGACGCCCCTCGGCAGTCAACTCGACCTCTCGTCCCTGACGGCGCAACAATTGCGCCTTCAGCTCGCGCTCCAGCGCCCGCACTTGTTTCCAGACCGTCGAAGCCGACAGGCCCAGCGCCTTGGCCGCCGTGGTAAAGTTCCCCTCGGTCGCCGCCAGGCAAAAACTGCGGAGCTGGGCCAGCTGAATTTCCTTGTAGCGGTGCTTCTGAGTCATGCGCAATTCGTCTTGTGCCTGGCCGATCAACATCCACAGTGCCCATGATAGCACGGACGCGCTTCTCCGATGAGAGGCGGGATCGCCCGCACGGATCGAAGGGAGACAGTAAAATGGACTGGGGATAAGCCCTTGAGCGCGCTGAACGCCTACGACCGGTACGCGAGCCGCAAGGGCGAGTTCCGGCCATTGGAGGACTGGCGGATACGTGAGACCGTCACTACCTTGGGACGGATTGGGGTCGAGGTCTGCCACCGGTTCGATCAGGATTGTGCTTCATGCTAACCATTTATGTCGACGCCGACGCCTGCCCGGTCAAGGACGAGGTCTACCGCGTTGCCCGCCGTTACACGCTGCGGGTAGCGGTCGTGGCCAACGCCCCGCTGCGGGTGCCGCCTGATCCGCGGGTGGAATTGGTCGTGCGCTCCGGCTTCGGCGCCGCCGATGACTGGATCGCCGACCAGACCGGGCCGGGTGATATCGTTGTTACTGCGGACATCCCCCTGGCGGCCCGCTGCCTGGCGAAAGGGGCCCGCGTCCTCGACGCGAAGGGCCGTCCTTTCACGGACAACGATATCGGCGCGGCCCTGGCGCTGCGGGACCTGATGGATGGTCTCCGGCAAGGGGGGGCTGTGACCGGTGGGCCAGCCCCGATGACGCCGAAGGACCGCTCCCGCTTCCTGTCGAAGCTCGACGAGGCGGTCAACGCCGTGCGCCGCGAGCACCCGCCGCAGCCGTGAGGCATTTGCGGCTCTTGACCCGATCGGGCGATGGGACTATATTCGGCTATGCGGATAAAGAACCACCAGACCGACACGCTGGGTGTAGCCATCGAACTCTTCAAGGCGTTCGCCGATCCGGTGCGGCTTCGGCTGTTGAACCTGTTGGCGGACGGTGAGGTTTGCGTCTGCCATCTCCACGAGGCTCTCGGCCTGCCGCAATCGACGGTTTCCCGCCATTTGGCGTATCTCAGGAAGCGGGGACTGGTGGTCGGCCGGAAAGAGGGGCTTTGGGTCCATTACCGGCTGGCGAAACCGGCGGGTGAGCTGCATCGGAACCTGATCGACTGCGTCGGGGCGTGCTTCAGGGAAAGCGACATCCTGAAGCAAGACCGGCAACAACTCGATCACCACGAGTGCTGCGGGGACTGAGGGAGATTTTTTGCACCTTTATATCCGCTTCAGCGGATGGAACACGGGGGAATCCAAATGGAAGGCAACGAGATCAAAGCAGCGGTCCGCGAGCGGTATGCCGAAGTTGCCAAGGGCGAAGCAACCTGTGGCTCGCTCTGCGGCTGCACCGACAACGCAGAAGGGCTGGCGATCACTTTTGGCTATTCGGCCGACGAGTTGGCGGCCTTGCCCGACGGGGCGAATCTCGGCCTGTCCTGCGGCAATCCGCAGGCGGTGGCGAAGCTGATGCCGAGTGAGACCGTGCTCGATCTGGGCAGCGGAGCGGGATTCGACTGCCTGCTGGCCGCCCGCAAGGTAGGGCCGGCGGGTCGGGTGATCGGCGTGGACATGACGGATGCCATGTTGGAGAAGGCACGTGCCAACGCGGAGAAGACGGGGCTTGGTAACGTCGAATTCCGCAAAGGCGACCTCGAAGCCCTGCCTGTCGAGGACCAGTCCATCGATGTAGTGATCAGCAATTGCGTGCTGAATCTCGTGCCCGACAAGGATCGGGCCTTTCGCGAGATTCACCGGGTGCTGAAAGCCGGCGGGCGGCTGGCCATTTCGGACATGGCGTGGGAAACTGAGCCAGCGGCGGCCGTCCGCCGGGACATGGAAGCACTGGTCGGCTGCATCGGCGGGGCCCTGGTGCTGAGTGAGTACGTGGCGCGGCTGAAGCGAGCGGGGTTCGTCCGCGTCGAGGTCGAGAAGCACGCCGAAGCGGCTCGCAAGATGGTTGAGGTGTCGGGGACGGCGCCACCCGTGGGCATCGAGCATCTGCTGAGCGTCAACATCACGGCCACCAAGTGAGGAGCTTCCTTCATGCCGGAGAGCCGGAAGTGGCTGCTACCGAAGGTCCGCGAGCATGCCGATTTCCTCACCACCTCCTTCGACCAGATCGCCCCGACGCATCGGCTGGCCGGTCAGAAGCTGGTGGAGTGGATCGCCAAAAACTACCAGCCGGGCCAGGCGTTGGATGTCCTCGTCGTCTGCACGGGCAATTCCCGCCGCAGCCTCCTCGGCGCGACGATGGGCAACATCGCGGCCGCATATTACGGGATGCCGGAGATTCGCTTTCACAGCGGGGGCACGACTCCGACGGCGTTCAACATCCGTACGATGAACACGCTCAAGGATATCGGGGTCGAGGTCGAGCCGGCGGGAAAGGAAGCGGCCCGGGGCGAGCCTCAGACGGCGAATCCGGTGTACCGGGTCCGCTGGGGGACGCCCGGCAAAACAGGCGAGCCGTCCCTGGAGGCGACGGAGTGGTCCAAGCGTTACGACGACCCGGCCAATCCGCGGAAGGGCTTTGCCGCCCTGATGGTCTGCGGCTAAGCGGATGCCGATTGTCCGTTTTTGAAGGGATCCGCCCTGCGCGTGTCGATGCCGTATCTCGATCCTAAGATGTACGACGGCGGTGTCTATGAATTGGCCAAGTACGCCGAGCGGCGAGATGATCTGGGGCGGCTGATGCTGTCGGTGATGATGCAGGTCCGGCAGAACCGGTAGGCAGTAGGCAGCCGGGAAGGAGACGTGCATGAAGACGCGAAGCGGCTGGGTGGAGCTCGTGATCGCCGTGTGGCTGATGGTTCCGGCCCTTCGGCTGCCCGCCGCCGAACCGTTCCTGGACAAGACCGACTTGTTCGAGGCCGGCATCGGTGGGTACACGCTGTACCGCATTCCGGGGATCGTCGTGACCACCAAGGGGACCGTGCTCGCGTACTGTGAGGCCCGCAAGAGTCCCAGCGACTGGGCGACGATTGACATCCTCTTGCGTCGGAGTACGGATGGCGGGAAGACGTGGTCTCCGCCCCAGCGGATCGCGCACGTCCCCGGGCCGCAGACGAGGAACCCGGCTGCCCTGGTCCAGAAGCTGGGACAGCCGGACGACGTGACGTACAACAACCCGGTGGCCATCGCCGATTTGGAAACCGGGGCGGTTCACTTTTTATTCTGCCTGGAATACATGCGCTGCTTTGCCATGCACAGCGACGATGACGGGCGGACGTTCACCCTGCCGACCGAGATCACGGCCGCCTTCGAGCCGTTTCGCGCCGAGTACGCCTGGAAGGTGCTGGCGACCGGGCCGGGCCACGGCATCCGGCTCAAGAGCGGCCGGCTGCTCGTCCCGGTGTGGCTGTCCACTGCCACGGGCGCGAATGCCCACCGGCCGTCGGTCGTCGCCACCATCTACAGTGACGACCAGGGGAAGACCTGGCGACGTGGCGCGATCGTCGCCCACGAGACCGAGCCGCTCGCCAAGCCCAGCGAGACGGTGGTGGTTCAACTTGCGGACGGCCGGGTCATGGTCAATATCCGAAGCGAATCGCCGGAGCACCGCCGGGCCGTGAGCGTGAGCCCCGACGGCGCGGCCCGCTGGTCCCGGCCCGCGTTCGACCCGCAGCTGCTCGAGCCGATTTGCATGGCCAGCATCTGCCGGCTCACCGAGAGACCCCGGTACGACCGGGACCGCATCCTCTTTGCCAACCCTGACAACCTGGACCGCGCCGACGGCAAGGCCAAGCCCGGTATGGGGCGGGACCGCAAGAACCTAACCGTCAAGTTGAGCTACGACGAGGGCAAGTCCTGGGCCGTCTCCAGGCCGCTCGAGCCTGGCTCCAGCGGCTACTCGGACCTGGCGGTCGGCCCGAAGGGCACGGTCTACTGCCTCTACGAGCGCGGCGCCGCAGATGGCAAAAGTGCAATCCGAACGAAATCGTTGTGCGTGGCCCGGTTCAATCTGGAATGGCTGACCGGCGGCAAGGACTCCCTCGCTGGCGCTGGGACGAAGGCTCCGTAGGGCGTGGAACCGGTCCCTCATAAGGAAAGGTCCCGCACGGCTTTGGCGGCCAGAAACCCCTGACGCAACTTGTCGTCCTGAAGGGCATCGGCCAAGGATTGCACGACCGCCCGCGAGCGCCCGAGAAACTCCGCGCCGGCGGCATCGTTCCGCTGGAGCTTGGACAACTCAGCGGCCGCTTTCAGGATTTTCCACTCGATGGTGGGACACGGATGGCGCTGGAGGACCCCCAAAGCAGTCGCATAGTGGCGCTGAGCGTCCTCGACGCGTTCTTCCAGGACCGCGATGTCTCCCAGGAGCTTGTGGGCCCAGGCCAAGTGCTTGCGGGACCGCGTCGCTTCCGCCCCTTGCAGCGAAGCAGCCGCGTGCGCCGCCGCCGCTTGCAGGTCGCCTCGGGTGATCCAATAGCTGGCCAGCTCGGCCTGCAAGCGCAGGTTGTACCGCCAGCGGTACCAAACATCTTGATCGTAGAGGCGCTGGGCTTCCTGAAGGTGCTCGAGCGCCCGCGCGGGCTCGCCCAGCACCAGGTAATCATGGCCCAGATTAATCTGCCCGTTGGCTTCGGCTTCGGCGCTACCGAATTCCCGCCCCTGGCGAACGCTTTGGGCGTCGAGGCGCAGCGCGGTCTCCAGGTCGTGCAACTCCCGATGTAGCCAGCCCAGGGTATTGGGCGTACGAGGTAGCCAAAAGCGATCGCCATTGAGCTCGGCCAGCCGCATCCCCTCGCGGAGCATGCTCAAGGCTTCCGACAGACGCCCCTGGTTGCCGCGCGCTATGCCGCCTTGAAAATGGGCAAAGATCAGTTGAAAGCCGGAGCCGAGAGCATGGGCCTTCTCCCGCACCCATCGCAGATCCTGCTCGGCTTCCTGGTGTTCCAGTCGAAAGGAGTAAAGTTGGCCGCGAAAGCAGCTGGCCTGGAGTGCGCCCATCGGCTCACCCTCTGCTTGCAGCACGGGGACGGCCCGATCCAAATAGGACTCAGCCCCAGCCAGATCCCCGATACATACGCTGAGACCGCCGAGAACTGCCTCCGCTGAGGCGAGACCCACCCTGGATTCGGCGAGTCGGGCGAGCTCTGCGGCCTGGTTCCCATACTGCTGCGTCTGCGTCAAGCGATGGATAAAGAAGAGCATTCCCGCCTTGCCGCAGATGGCGTTGATCTGTGCTTCCCGATTGCCGCTCTCTTCCGCCACCTTTTCGGCCCGCTCAAAGTCGGCAATCGCATCGTCGAAGCGTGCGAGCGTTAGATGCAAATAGGCGCGCTGCCAAGCAGCGACCAGGATGCGGGACTGACGTGCCGGTCCGCGCAGCTTCTCCGCACTCGCCAGCGCCCGGCCCAGCAGCGCCACCGCCTCTTGATTGGCATAGACGCGGGCGGCGTTCTGCGCCGCCACCACGAAGGAATCGGCAGCCCGGGCAAAATCCCGGCCGGCCTCGAAGAGCAAGGCCAGTTCCGAGGCCACGGTCGCGCTCTGCTCACCGTGATAGCCCAGCAGCGCTTCCGCCACCGCCGTACTCAGCGACCCCTTCCGCGCCGGCGTCAGCGAAGCGTACAGGGCGTTCTGGTAGAGCACGTGCACGAAGCGGTAGCGCAGCGTCAGCGTCGCATCGGGGAACTCCCGCTCCTGGAGGCGCCGCACGAAAGCGTGCACCCGCTCCAGTCCTTCCAGGCGCTCCTCAACCTCGGCGGCCTCCAACGCCAGCGCCTTGGCCACCACCGCGGCGTCGAACTCGTATCCCTGCACGCTGGCCGCCACCAGCAGACGGCGGTCCGCTTCGCTGAGCTGATCGATTTTCCGCTGAATCATGCTGCGCACCGACTCCGGTAGCTCCTGCTGGATGTCGGCGACCGATTGCGTCAGCGCCCAGTGCCCCTGCTCCTGGGCGATCGCGCCGCGCTCACGCAAGTAGCGCAGCAGGTCCACCATGAACAGCGGATTCCCTTCGGTGCGCGCGTGGATGAGAGCGGCGAAGTCCGCCGGAAAGCCATGCTCGGGAAACTCCAGGGCCAGATAGCGTTCGAGGTCGGGGTGGCTCAAGAAGCCCAGCAGGATCTCGCGGCACACACCGCGCCCCTGCAACTCCAGCTTCACGTGCAGGAACGGGTGCTGACTGAGCAACAGGTCCGACGGACGGTAGGAGAGTATCAGCAAGAGCCGCATCGCCGCGCATTTACTGCCGACATACGCCAGCAGGTCCACAGTCGACGCATCGGCCCAGTGGAGATCGTCCAGGAACAGCACCAGGGACTGGAGGCGCGCCACCTCTTGGAGAAAGGCGGCCAGCTCGCGCTTCAGGCGCTCCTGCGAAGCCACCTTGGCCTCCTCCCGCACGCGCGCAAACGAGGAGTCGTCTGCCACCAACGGCGCGAGTTGCACGTACCAGGTTGGAGCCACTACCTTCATCACCTGGACCATCGCCTCGCCGCTGGTGCCGTGGAGCAGGCTATCCAGCGCTTCCAGAAACGGCAAATAGGCTTCGGTGCCGGCCAAACGCTCCGAACAGCGCCCGCGGGCGAGGCGGCACGTCCGGTCCCCCGCCGCCAGCTCTTCGAGAAACTCTTCCACCAGCGTAGTCTTGCCAATGCCGGGCTCTCCAGCCACGCACAGCAACAGCCCGCGGCCGGCCACGACCGACGCGAAGCCCGCGCGCAGCTCCGCTAGCTCTGGTTGGCGCCCAACCGTGTGGCGCTGGATCGACAGCAGTCCCGCTCCAGCGTGCGGGCCCGTAGTGTTCCGGGCCAGTTCGGTGAGCGCGGCGTCCACCTCGGCAGCCTGGGGCCGGAGGCGAGGATCCTTCTCCATCATGCGCAGGAGCAGCCCTTCCAGTGCCGCGGGGATTTCCGGGTTCAGTCGTGTGGGCGGCAGCGGGGGTTGCGCCATGATGGCGTTCAGGACGCCGATGTGCGAGTCGGCCGGGAAGGGGTGTTGGCCAGCGGCCAACTCGTACAGCACGATGCCGAGCGCGAAGATATCGCTGGCACTGCTGGCGGTTTCGCTCCGCGCCTGCTCAGGAGACATGTAGCGCAGCGTACCCAGCAACAGGCCCGGATCCGACGCCTCGCCGGACGACGTCGACGCGAGACCGGTGGGCAAACGGCGGGCCAAGCCGAAATCGAGCACCTTCACATAACCATCGTCCCGCACCATGATGTTTTCGGGTTTGATGTCGCGGTGCACGATGCCGGCGGCATGGGCTGCCGCCAGCGCCTTGGCCACCTGGCCGATCACTTCCGCCAACGTGACCAGCGAGGGACGTTGGCCGACCAGGCCACGCAGCGTCTGCCCCTCGATCAGCTCCATGACGAGGAAGGGCTGACCTTGGTACTCGTCGATAGCGTAGATGGTGCAAAGGTGGGGATGGTTCAAGGCGGAGGCGGTACGCGCTTCGCGTTGGAAGCGCTCCAGGGCCCGGGGATCCTGGGTGTAGGCCTCGGGCAGAAACTTCAAGGCGACGGGCCGGTCGAGCCGGGTATCGTGGGCCTGGTAGACCACGCCCATGCCGCCGCCCCCCAGCCGGTCCCCCAGGCGATAGTGGGAGATGGTCTGGCCGATTTCGACCGGACTCGGTTGGTGTTCGCTGCCGCTGGCGGTCCACGGCCCCGTCTTCTCCGCCTCGAGCCGAACGGTCGAGCCGCAGGCGGGGCAGCGAATCGTTTCGCGTGACGACGCTTCAACGCACTCGACCGTACCCTGACAGTTCGGACAGACGAGATGCATGAACCCACCTCCGCGCAGGATGCAGGATGAGGGCAACCCGGCTGCATTCTCACCCGCGGCGCTCTCACAGTCAATGAACCAGCCGGAGTCGGGTTTGTCGGTTCCATCGAGCCAAGTAGTTGGTGACGCTTCCGCGAAGCGTCCCAGGGGGTATTCCCGCTCACGGCGCGACGCTCACGGTGGCCCGGCCGACGACCGCCGCGGTGGCGGTGTCGGTCACGGTGATTGTCTGTTCGCCGGGCGTCCGAAGCGTCAGCGGGAGCCCGCGCCCGCCGTTGTCGGCTTCAACGAACTTGTAATCCGGCGGCAGCGCAGCCTCCGGATCGCTGCTAGTCACGCGCACCGTGCCGCGGTGTTCCGTGGCCTGGTTGTCAAACTCGTCCCAAGCGAGGATGGTGACCCGGATGGCTTC